>NZ_SJUQ01000017.1:0-66370 GCF_004337045.1 Exiguobacterium sp. SH5S4 | reverse complement strand
CGTCCATCATACGCAGCGCACTCAGTTTTTGTTCGATCGAATGTCGACTTCTCGCCATAAAAAAACACTCCCCAATCAGATAAACAGATTTGTTATTTCATCTGTCTACCTATTGGGGAGCATATCACGAATCAGAAGCTGGGTTTTAGTCTTCCATCCAGCGATAGACAACCATAAAACCAATCCACGTTGCACAAAACGTCAGAACGATGTTAATCAGTTGCCACATTCCATCTGTGAGGTGCATTTATTTATCTCCTTCTAGTTAAACCGATTCTTCGACGCATCGCGATGCGCCGTCCGCAACTCATGGTTCGTCACATGCTCCGGGTCAATCAGTTCAAGCTTCCGGTTCACCCAGACCGATAAGAAAATGAACGGGATGAACAAGGCAAGAAGCATTCCCGCGAAGACGAGGAGCGAGCCTTCAATCGACCAGGCGATGGCGATAAAGATACCCAGCAAGATGACATTGGCGAGCACGATCCCGAATTCGAGACGGACGAACTTTTGATAGCGCGCCTCGTCGTTAAAGGTGAGCAGTAAATTCATCCGGTGCCAGGCCCGATAAAGACTCGGCAGCTGGGTCGCCATGATGATGACGGCGAACGTCGCCACTTTAATGTCTTGCGTGAAGATGAAGTAAAAGGCGATTCCTAAAATTGCGAACGTGAGCAAAAGCGCCGTCCGGTTCACGTTGCGGTCGTTCTCGACCATTTGTTTTAATCGTTCATTTTTATTAACCATACTGAGTACTCCCATCATGATGACTTTCGTTTTTCACGTTCGATTTGTGCCTCGCCGAGTTCAGTCCCTGTCACATGGTTCGGATCAATCTCTTTTAACTCGCGATCGATTCGAAATCGAAATGCCAAAAACGTGATGAGGCCGACGATGATGACGACCGCGAATGTAAGTAGCGTGATCCAGCCTAGCATTGTACTCGCGACCAATAATAGAAGAAATACAAGGTTTCCGACGGCCAATCCGAACTCGGACCGTACTTTCTGTTGGTAGCGAGCCTCCTCGTTGAAGGTGAGCAACAATTTCATCCGATGCCACCCTTTATATAGCGCAGGGAGCTGTCCGGCCAAGATAATTGGCAACAATAAGAGGACGTCCGTCACCCAAAAATAAACGATGAACAACGCCAGGAAGCCGAGCATCGGATACCACGTTTGTTTTTGTCGCTTTCGGTCGTTCTCAATCATGCGTTCAAGTCTTATGTTATGGTCAACCATCAAATCCTCCTAACAAAATCTCATTTCCTTTTTTTACGAACCGAAAGAGTAAAAGGTTTCACTCAAACGGAATGTCATGCTCGAGATATACTCCGTCTCCTCGTACGCCACCATCACTCTTCCTCCCAATGCCGTTTCATCCGCTCCCGTTTCGTCAATCCAATCAAGCTGTCGACGACGTGCTCATCATCGATCTGAAGCAGGCGTCGATCAATTACCATCTCGATGAGTAGAAAACCAATCGCCAAGCTGACCACCGTCCCGGTGAATAACGATAACGGGACCAACCCTGATGCAAAGAGCGACATCATCCCCATCATGCCAAACAGTAAGACGATATTCAAAAGCCCTTTGAAGCGAATCCAGCGACGATAGCGTTTGTCCTCATTGAACGTCAACAGCGTCCTTGTTTTACGCCAAGCCACGAAACCAAGTGGCAACGCGACGACGAAAAAGAAGACGAACGCAGCGATCTGTTCATACGCGCCTCCCGTAAAAAGCCATAGGCCGCCCGCGAGTCCGATTAAAAATGTACCGATTAACATCACGATTCCAGTTCGGTTTCGCATATATAACTGTTCGATTCGTTCTTCACGTGTCATTTTTTATTCCCCCCTGAAACCAAATACTGACAAGTTGCGTACATAAGAATAGCATACCAATTATTAGGAGGGATTTCGATGGATATCCTCATTTTAGCCGTCTTGCTCGGCATCGTCGGTTTTATTGTGACCCGTTCCTATACTTTATATCCGTCATCGTTCGAGGAACGCTCACTCATTCAACCGAACGGCTCGCACACGACAAAATGCCCGCATTGCCAAACCGTCGTGAGACGGCAGGAACACGGGCAAACTTGTACGAACTGTCGTAAATCATTCTGAAGATCAACCTACTTGTTTTACCTGTTGGCGTGCCACCACTTTCTTTCCACTCAACTGGAACAACAGCACCCCGCCGACGATCAAGACGATGCCAAGCGCCGTCTTCCACGTGAACGGGATCGCCTCAAGTCCAAACCAGCCGAGCGTATCCCACAGCAAGGCGAACAAGATTTGCGACACCATGACAATCGAGATGGCGTAACTCGGACCGAGCTGCTGGACGCTTTGTGTCACGCTCATGACGACACCGACACCGATGATGCCGCTGAACCAGTACCACGTCTCCATGTCACGTAAATCAAACAACCCGCCGCCTTCACTGATCAATCCGATGAAGAGCGAGGCGAGAAAACCAAGTGCGAGGACGAGCGTCGTCGTCGCCCAAGCCCCGACCCGTTGTTTCACGTTGGCGTTGAACGTATTTTGTACACAGACGAGCATGCCGCCCATGACCGCGAGCATCATTCCAAGTGCCATTGTCGTTCCCCCTCACTCATAAATACTCTCCCCTGCGACAGCGATCAACCCGGCGCGATCGATGATTGCGATCGACCGACGATCCCGTTCGATCAATCCTTGTTCGACGAAGCGTTTGAGCGTCCGATTGACGTGGCGATAACTCGTCCCGATCAAGTCGGCGATATCGGTCAACTCATCGACCGTCGACCCGAGCGCACGCTCGTCCGGCGTCATCGACAGCAAGTAGCTCGCGAGCCGGACGTCGACCGGGTAAAACAAGTTGAAACTCATCGACTGCGACTTCAACTCGAACTTTCTCGTGATCTCTTCTAACAGATAATGGAGCCACGCCACGTCGTCTGCCGCGTGCCGGGCTAAATCGTCGAACCGGATGACGAGCATCTCGACCGATGTGACCGCCTCGACCGTATTTAAATATGGCGTCCGGCGCACGTATTCGATGTCACCGATCAAATCGAACGGACGTTTGAACGACAGTACGAGGCGTTTACCCGTTGCCGACGTATGCGCCACGCGAATCTTGCCTTTGACGAGAAAATGAAGGTGGTGCGCGTCGTCACCTTGGGCGCAAATCGTCGCGCCCGGCTCGTAACGGACGAGCGTGAAATGTTCGTGTGTCGCTTTTGGCAAGACTTGTAACTCCAGTTGCGTCAAATAGTGTTCTAGCATCCGGTCCCCTCCTACCATTTCAACAAGATGATGCCGGCGACCATCATGGCGACACCGAGCAATTGTGACACGTTCAACTCTCGGCGTACCATCCCGAACCAGCCGCGCCAATCGATGACGAGCGCGAGGGCGAGCTGCGCAATCAGAAACAAGGAGATTGTCAACGTGACACCGAGCTGATGGACGGCTGTCATGTTGCTGAACAAGATGAGGGCTGCGAACGCGCCACCCGACAAATAGAGCGGGTGCACGTGTCGCATCTGTTTATACGTCCGGTCACGCACAGCCAACATGACAAGAAGCGCCACGACGAAGCCGGTCATTTGCGTCAGTGTCGCGGCCTGCCACGTACCGATCTGTGAACTGATTCGTGCGTTGGCGACGCTTTGCAACGTTAAAAAGAACCCGCCGCTGATGGCGAATAAGACTCCGCGCATCGTATCCCCTCCTTTATATTATGACAAGCGGATCATCATGATACCGAGCACCATGACGAGCAAACTGACGAGTTGAATCCCGGTCACCGGATTTTTGGCTGCACCGAACCAACCGAACCGGTCAATCAGCAAACTACCGCATAATAAGCCGACAATGACGATGACGACGGCGATTCCGGTCCCGACCATCGGGACGATCAAGACGTTCCCGCCGATGAAGAGCGCGCCGATGATCCCACCAAGCCAAATCCACCACGGTTGTCCCGATAGCCCGCGCCATTCGACGCTCGGCCGTAGGATGAGTAAGACGAGGAGAAGTGTGACGATTCCTACGACGAACGAGACGAGCGCGCCTTTTAGCGCAGACTCGAGCACAGTCCCTAAATAGCCGTTGATGGCGGTCTGCATCGCACTCATCATCCCGGTCCCGATTCCGAGTAAACGCCAGACGTTCAAGTTACCGGTCTCCACCCGGTTCGCGATGACAAATTTTCCGCGGCGGCGATTGATCCAGTCTGTGAGTGCGACCGTCCCGACGACCCCTAGCAAAACAAGCAAGGCCCCAAACACGCGCCACGGTGTGAGGACGCTCACGGTCGAATTGAACCAACCGAAGTGATCGATTAAGAGCCCCATCACGATCTGTCCAAAGATTGGCATGATGACCGTCTGGACGCTGCCGAGACGTGGGAACAAGAGGATGTTCCCCGTTAAAAAAATGACCCCTAACAAGCCACCCGACCACATCCAGATCGGCTGTTGCTGAAAGATTGACGAGTCGAACCCGAATCCTTGTCCAGAGACAAGAAGGATGAGCGATAAAAAGGTCGTCCCGACCGCGAATGATAGGAACGAAGCGACAAACGGTGACCCGACGATCGAACGCAGACGCGAGTTCACGCTCGTCTGTATCGGTAGTAAGATGCCGATCACGAGTCCAATAACAATGGCTAACATATTTCGTTTCCTCGATTCTATGATGTAGTGCAAGTTATTATCTCAATGTACATCTCACTCATCTAAAGTATAAAGGACCGATGTCCTGAATCACAAAAAGACGAGTCCCGTTTGATTAGGAACTCGTCTTATGTTCGGTATTTCGTTGTTTTTTTGCTTTGCTCAACACTTTCGCGGTGACATGGTCGTCATCGAACATCAAGATGAATCGATCGAGCCAGCGTGGGGTGAGGATACTGAAAACAATCAAACTGACAATGAGTGCCAGCAGAACTTGAATCGAAACAACACCTGCATGATAGAAAGCGAACAGGCTCAAAATCGCGACGAATCCGATCCATTCGAACACGAAGCCCATGTAGACCCAGCGTGTGTAGCGACGGCTGTCGTTGAACGTGAGCAAGAGCTTCGTCTTACGCCACTCCAAGCATAAATACGGGAAATAGGAGATGGCCAAGACAAACGGGAGCCACGTCGGTGCCATATAGCCGACGACGACCGTGGCGACGAGCCCGGCCATCCAAATCCACCACCGTACAAACCAATGGGTATCGTCTTGTGCGAGCAGCTGGTTAATGCGTTCTTGTTTTGTCAAACCGGTCATAGGACACCTCTCATAAAATTCATAATTTTTCGTGTCGGTTGATCTAAATCTATCTGTTTGAGCTATTGTTATGTCGCTCATCTTGCTTAACATCAGTACTAAGTCCATTTTCTCGGAAGCAGATAAGTGCGCAAACCATATGAATGAGCATAATTTGTTTTTTCGTAAAATAGCACAAAATGACTCGATTTTTATATTTAGTCAAATCAGTCTACAGCGGTATTGTATCATTTTAGAAAACTATGGTTAAATTTTATATATAAATAGATGTTAAAGGATGTGGGCAATTATGAAAAAATTAACTTTTCTCATTTTAGGTTTCATCGTAATCGTATGGATTGGTGTATCAGTTTCGTTACCTCCTAAACTCGAGGCGACCTCTGATGACGGGCGTTGGAAAGCCGAGTACAATGTCGGGCACTCTGCAAAAGGTACATGGAAAGGTGACCTCTACTGGAAGAATGTAGAGGGGAAGATGACATCTCTTGTTTTTTATCAAGACGGAGACATTTTAACAGGCGATTTAGTATGGTCTCCTGCAGAGTATGTTGATTTAAACACCTTGAATCAAACCGAGTTTATTTACTTAGGCGAGAAACCTAAAAAGGATGCTACATATACGTTACATATCAAGTGGCTAGAAAACGGTAAAGAGTTTGAGCAAGTCCTAGACTTTAATGAAAAAAGACGACTGTTCGTCATACCTAGACTGGATTAAAACCAACGCAACACTTTTCAAACAAATGTAATTCACTCCTGATACGTGATATATTTAGCTTCGTTTCGATTGATTATTTCGACACCATTTTTATAGCCATACACTTTAAAATTACCTTTTCCTATCTCGTATATTTCGTACGTGTTATCAGGCTCGTCTTTAAAAATCACTTCAGCAAAATATTCTCCCATCTTGGAGTCCCTCATGATCTCTCTTGTTAAAATTTGTTGCTGATAATTGCTTTCTCTTAGGTAGGTATCGATGGTTTTAGAAAACTCTTGCTTCTCGTCATAGTGACTATGCTTGTATGTCAAAGCCCCCGTCACCGTGGCGGTTAAGACTAAAAGCATAGTAAACGTATAAAACGTTCTTTTTTTCATGATTCGCCCCTATCGATTTTGATTTTATGTCCGTCACATGTGGAACACCCTGACACTTTTTAAGTGAAGACTTATTAGAGCCATCTGTCAAAAAGTGCTTGCTTCGGGAAACACCTTATCGCAATCCCCTACTTGTCGCAAGCTCTGTCCGAAGCGGTTGCGACGCATCGAATCGACACACTGCCGCACTATAACGCTTGTACAAATATGTCAATAACAGCGCACAAGCGACGAGCATCATCCATAGCCACCAAGGAGCCATGAGTTTGTAACTCAAGACACTTGCGATGATGAATACATACCACCCGACAAGAACGCGATACATACCAAATGCCAGACGTTGTGCATCTGGTTGCTTTGAAAGCTGTGCGAACACCTTGCCCTCTTTCCACAATATCCTCACTAATCCAACTGCTGATACAATCATCAATCCGGTCCATAACCACCATGTTTGTTCAGCGAGCAACGCGAAAAACAAGAGCGCTGGGAAAGGGGCAAACCATGCCTCACGCGACCGTTTATGATGTTCACGATACATGTTCATTTGATGAATCCGTTCTTGTTTCGTCATACCATTTCATTCCTTTTCTAATCATTGATTCCGTCAAGACGGCGCTTCAGTTGCTCGCGATTGGCTTTTGCTAACATACTGGAAGTAACATGTTCAGGGTCGAGTTGAAGCAGCTTCCGGTCAACCCAAAATGGCCATAACACAGACGGCGGTGCCCCGATCACCATTGCCCACATGAGCCCGTCACGGTTCATGTGGCCCGTCAAAAACAAGGCGACAAGACCGAACAATAAGACGAACGTGAAGCAGAGCATCGAAAAATTCAGTCGAATGAGACGCCTATACATCGGCTCGTCATTGAATTGAAGATATGTACGCGTCTTTCTCCATTCGAGGAACACAGTCGGGACTAAACTGACTACCGCGATAACTCCCGAATAAATCGGATTCATCAGAAAGTAAAGCGCTGCCCCGAAAATCAACACACTACTCGTAAACATCATGCGCCGATATGTTTTTTCGATTGGTACGAGTTTCTGTAATCTTGCTTCACGGTCCATCAGTCTCCTCCTTAGTCTCTAACGTTGTCGAGTCGAATCTCTTTAAGCATCGGATGCTCCGGATCGATGTCGCTCAATCGCTCGTCTTGTTTTCGAATCAGGCGGTAGCCGCCGTATAGTACACCAACCGCCACACCTAAAATCCAGGCGTACATCCATCCGAGTTTAATTGTCAGCGCAAATGATAAAATGAATATGACAAACAGCGCAAACATATATCCGTTCCGACGAGCGATGATGATTTTGGCATCCTCTCGCTCGGTCAACTTGGCCTCGACCCGATTCGCCTTGAAAAAGATTCCGCCAAGCAGTAACAAGCAGACGAACACCCCCGTCACGTACCATCCGTTCAATGAATCTGAACGAATCAGCCCGACGGTAAAAAACGACATCGGAAACGTGATGAGGCCTTGAAGCAATGCCATTTTCACGTTCGATTTATAGATGACGTTGATGCGCTGTTGTTTTGTCATCTATTCACCTCACCACCCTCTCACTTCACGCCGCATCGGCTGCTCTGGGTCACTTTGTCTCACTTTTTCATCAAATGCCCGTTCTGAAACCGAGAGAATGAAAATACCGACTGTAAATCCGATGAATGGCAACCAACTAACCGCCTCTAATTTCAAAAGCCACGGAAATACGAGCCCGACGAAGAGGATTAACACATAATTAAGCGCATATTGCATCGATATGAAACGTTTCGTACGGGTACGTTCCGTGAAACTGCTCATGAATCGATACTCACGTTGAAGGACAGATCCGTACAGGAATGTCGTTAAGACCAGCAGGCCGCCGTAAAGTAACTCTTGCGTATTTGTTTGTAACAACAAAAAGACCAATATACCGACGGGAATCGCAAAGGATACACGGAGAAAGAACCACTTCCGGTTTTCTTGCTTCATTTTTGTCAAACGCTCATGTTTGTCCATAAGATACTCCTTTAGTTGTTATCTATATACATACTAATCACGTGCTAAATCTAAATCGCGTTCGTTGAATCTCTCGACGGGTCGGTTGCTCAGCATCTATCCATTCTAGCTGTTGATCAAGTTTAAATTGCGTAAATAAAATCAAGATGACGCTACCCATAAACAAAATGAATGGACTAAGTGTCAACATACTAAATCGCATCATAAGTGGAAAAATCACAGCCATCATGATGACAAACAAATAGTCGAGTTTATATTGGATGCTAACTACCTTTTTAGCTTGCTCGTTCGGTGTAAGGCTTTTGACAAAGCTTGATTCTCGTGAGAATAAAACATTTGCCGCAATCGTCAGTGCTAGGAGCAACCCTCCCATTAGCCAGGGATTCGCCTCTGTCTGTAAAAAGTAAAATACAAGCACACCAGTGGGAAGCGCAAAGAAAAGTCGTAATACTAACCATTGGGGATTCATCGTTTTTACTTTGCGTAATCGTTCTTGTTTACTCATATCGTTCACCTCTTCTGTAATTATACGTCTATCACTCGCTAAAAGTTCCGTATTTTTACATTTTTTTCGTCGGTCCGATTTGCTTGACGAGATTAAAATCTCGTCTTATAGTTTAGTTAACTTAACTTTATTTAAAAATGAGGTCTCCTTATGAACTTGCTACACAATTCCCGTTTCATTTTCACTTGGCTGTCCGGCATGACGCTGACGCTCGGTTTTTCCATCTTCTTTTTGAGCATGTCGTGGCTCACGATCGATGTGTTGAAACAACCGGCCCTGCTCGGAATCATCATGACGGCCGTCTCGTTGCCACGCGTAATTATGATGGTGTTCGGCGGTGTCTTTGCCGACCGCTATCAAAAGAGTCGCCTCTTATTTTTGACGAACCTCGGACAAGGTGTTTTGATGCTCGTCGTCGTCGCGCTGCACTTGGCCGACGCTTATTCCGTGATCGTCTTAATCCTTATCTCGATCGCGTTCGGACTATTGGACGGCATGTCGTATCCGGCGCTGTCTTCACTCATCCCGTCTCTCGTCAAAAAACACGAGCTCCAACGCGCTAACTCGTTATTCCAAGGGTCGCTCGAGCTCATGTTCGTAATCGGTCCATTTTTAGCTGGTCTTCTGTTGACGTGGGGCGGCTTCGGTCTTAGCTTTAGTACGGCGGCTGCGCTCATCTTTATCTCTGCTTTCTTGATGATGCCGCGGCTGATTCGAGACCATATTCCAGCGGCACAGACGATGTCGCTCAAGCACGTCGTCTTTGATTTGAAAGAAGGAATCCGCTACGTCTCAAAGACACCGATCTTGCGAAGCGGTACGTTCTCGATTGCGATCGTCAACTTGTTCATTATGGGACCGCTCATCATGAGCATCCCGATCCTCGTCGGTGAACGCGGCGGAACGGCGTTCGACTTGAGTTTGATTGAAGGCGGACTCGCCGTCGGGACGTTCGTCGCAAGTTTCCTCGTCTTATTGTTACGGTCGGTCCACCGCGGCCGTTTCGTCTTCCGCGCCTTGTTCTTGACGATTGTCGCATTTCTCTTCTACACGCAAGCCGAGTCCGTCCCGATGCTCGCTTTCGCGGCGGCCATGAGCGGCTTCATGCTGATGCTCGTCTATTTGCCGGCCGTCACGCTCATGCAAGAGCATAGCGATCAAGATAAGATCGGTCGCGTCATGAGCATCATGGCACTCGCCGCGTCCGGCCTAGAGCCGATCGCGTTCGCCGTTCTATCAATCCTAGTCGCGTTATCCGTACCGATTCAAACGTTACTCATCTCGTTTGGTATAATCGGACTAGCATTTAGTATCGTCCTGTATGTGCGGAGCCAGACGTTCCGTGACACACGTTAAGGAATGAAAGGAGAACGGGTTTTGAAAGAGACACGCAAACAACAAGTCATCGAGATGTATCGTCAAGTCGACGAGCTCGACTTGTTGTTCACCAAATACTTTACCGACTTGAACGAGTTTGAACTCAGTTACCAGCAAGAACAGATGTTGCTGCTCTTCAAACGAAAAGACACATGGACGACGACCGAGATCGCGACGAAGATGAATATCTCGAAAAGTGCGGTCAGCCAAGTGTTGAAAGTGCTCGAACAACGCCAGTTCGTCCAAAAAGAGAAAAATCCGGACAACTTGCGTGAGAGCTTCATCCGGCTCGGTCCGGTCGGCCTCGACTACTCGAAACAAGTCGATCGAATCGAAGAACAGCTCGCCGAAGAGATGTTCTCCGTGCTCGAGGATGACGAGATGAAGATGATCAATCGCGCGCTCGCGTTGATGATTCAGAAGTTCAAATAAAAATGCGTATCGTCCCGACTTGGGAGGATACGCATTTTTGGTTAGAGTTGCTCGACGACCCGGATTGCAGAACGAAGTGCCCCTTCGATATGACCGCCGAACATGGAATCCGTCTCGGTCCCAGCAAGTGAGAGCTTTTCTTCCCAAGCGGTGTCGAACGTAATCGGTCCATAGACAGGGAAGTCACTCAACGGTTGGGCATCTTGCGAACTTGCCGTGTCGCGGTCACTTGACCAATCCACGTACAAGACGTCACGCGGATGACGCGCCTCTTCCCCGAACAGTCGGACGAGTTGCTCGACGACGAGACGATTGAGCTCGTCCCGGTCTAGCGCGGCCCGCTCAAAAGGTGATAATCGGAAGAAACCGAACAGTGCCCCGTACCCTCCCGGCGCTGACGCGTCATGAATCTCCTGCAACACGCCGGACCAACTCATGCCGAGCCCGGATAAGCCGGCATCTCGCCAAAACGGTCGGTCATACACGGCGACCACTTTCGCCTGTCCGGCCATCCACGTCGGGGTAGACGACAGCTTCACCTTCGTCGCTTCAGACAGTTCCGGTTGAAACGAGATGCGTGAGACGAGCCGTGGCGGGATGGCTAGGATGACGTGATGGAACGTTTTTGCCGATCCTGCTTCGACTGCGACCGATACCCCGTCTTCTGTCTGGTGAATCGACGTGACGGTCGTCTCGAGTTCGATTGTCCCTTCTGGAAGTCTGGCAGCGAGCGCTGTAGTCAGTGTCGCCATACCGCCCTCAAGTCGCATCGACAGAACGGTCTGTTCGGGTGGCAACGTGTGGCGCTCAATCACGCCAACTTTCCGCTCGAGCATCAAGTCACCGGTCGTATGTTGCGGGAACACCGGAAGTCCGAGCCGATCGACGAGTTGCGTGATCGTCTTCTCGGTATCCGGCCAATACCATGTCGGACCGAGGTCAAATCCGTTTTGGCTCAACACCCGTCCCCCGATGCGATCGCGTGATTCAAATACGGTGACGTCATAGCCTTTTTCGATGAGGAGCGAGGCGGCGTACAGGCCGCTGACGCCCGCCCCGATGATGGCGATCGATTTGGTCATATAAATACTCCTTCTCTATACGTGGTGCTCCCATTATACTGAAAAAGATACATCTATATGACTTGAGCGCACCGCTCAGGAAAGGAAGGTTCAAGTGCAGCGTTTGTTTTATTATCTCTATTTCCCGTTCATCTGGTTGATGCGTTTATTGTATCGGTTTATCAAAACTGAATTGACGATGACATTTGCACTATTTATTATTGTAACCCCGTTGATGGTTTTAATATTGGCTGACTTGCTTCCACTACCACTCTACTTGAAGATATTTGCTTCGTACTATGTCCCAATAGGAATGTATACACCGTTTCATTATTTCGATTCAGACGTCAGACGGAGACGGACAAAACCGGGGTATATTTCGCTCGATGAAATCAAATAACCCAGCAAAACGTCTTCTGTTCAATTAAGTAAAACGTTCTTGTTGCATCATTTATTTAAACTCCTCGCACTCAAGCAATGTCTTTCAGACCGGCTTATCCTTGGTAATGGAATGGAATCGATTTGTTCCAACCAACTCGATACCCGAAACGCCAACCGACATGTTTCAATCGGTCTATCCAGTCGTCACCTCGACCTGTGAACGGTATAACGGCTCGAACTTGATGGAGTTCAATTCGATGAATCACATGTTGATATTCTGGCATTCGTGTCGGCATTGCATGAGCATAGCACCAGTCTTTATCAAATATTTTCTCCCACGCTTTCTTTTTTTCCGCGAGAGTAAGCTCTACACCCGAGTCATAATCCTCAACTCTGTCGTGAAGCGAACCTTGCATTGTGACGACGTCCCAGTATAACGCTTCTGAAGACAACACGTGCTCATCTGGTAACTCGACAGTCAGAACAACGCCTTGCTCTCCAGGATTGACGTATCCATCTAAAGTACCTTCAGGAAACACATCCCAACACCATATTGGATAGTTGCCATTTAACGAAATTCCGATTCGTCGTTCGTACTGATCGACCATCCAACCGTATGCTGGTTCGAACATTTCTGAAACACCATCTTTAAACATCACATAATCTGAATTAGCCGCCAAATAGCCGCGTTCCAATGCGACTTTCCATGCGTCCTCATGCTGACATGTATAATAAATCCCCATTATTCTCAAATCCTTTTTGTGTCATCTATTACTCAACTATATAAAAAACATTTATCGAAGACATTTGCAAAATTTTCATATGTTCTCTACTCACTCGATCGGTTTAAACGGAACCGGCGACGACAAATTGATGAGTGACGACGGTTGCCCGTACGCCATCGATTCATCGATGAACATCTCAAGCGTGCGCACGTTTTCCGTCACCACTTTGACCAAGTAGCTGTACTTTCCCGCGAGACGATGACATTCCATCACACTCGGTTGTTGTCGACAAAACTCTCGGAACGCCTCGCAACGTGTCGTGTCGTACAAAATGAAGGCCGTCACATGCTTTCCTAACGTTTCAGGATTGATCACGGCACGATACCCGGTGATGACTCCGCGTTCTTCGAGTCGCTTCAATCGTTCATTCGCAGCAGGCGTCGATAGCCCGATTCGTTTCCCGAGCTCCGTGACAGAAATCCGGGCATTCTCCTGCATCAAGCTGACGATATGTCGATCAATTTCGTCCATTTGAGTCCTCACTTTCAAATCGTAAGTTGCGTGTCCAATCTTCCGTTCTTTTTAAGGTATCACACGCATAACTCCGTTTATCTCGTATGTAATCAAATCTCCCTCCCCGTTACACTTAACATAACGTTAACAAGGGGGAAACAGACATGAAGCAAAACACAGTCGTACCATTATTAATTATCGACGTCCAACAAGCGTTCCACGATTCGAGTTGGGGCAATCGGAACAATCAGATGTGTGAAGATAACATTGCACGACTCATCACCACTTGGGAGAAAGCCGATCAACCGATCATCTATGTCCAACACGTCTCGCAAATACCTGAATCCTTATTTTATTTCAAGAAGGACGGCCATTTGTTCCAAGATTTCATTCGGCCACGCGAACAGGACACCATCCTCACCAAGCAGGCCAACAGCGCCTTTATCGGCACAAATCTGCAAGAGCTTCTAGAAGCGCATCAAGTCAAATCCATCATCGTCACAGG
Organism: Exiguobacterium sp. SH5S4; assembly: GCF_004337045.1. Classification (NCBI taxonomy): domain Bacteria; kingdom Bacillati; phylum Bacillota; class Bacilli; order Caryophanales; genus Exiguobacterium; species Exiguobacterium sp. SH5S4. Next base: position 52,498 of record NZ_SJUQ01000017.1, on the reverse strand, counting down.
ATTGATCACCAACCACTGTGTCGAGACAACGGCCCGTATGGCCGGCAATCTCGGATTCGGACCGATTGTCGTATCCGATGCGACGGCGACGTTCGACCGTCGTTCAATAAGCGGTTCGTTGATTCCAGCGGATGTCATTCATGACGTCTCTCTCGCCAACTTGAACGAGGAGTTCGCGACCATCCACACGACGGATGAGGTCATCGCGATGATTCAGACGAAAGCAGTACAGGCCTTGTAACGGGCCGTACTGCTTTTTTCTTGATGTTAATACCGTCTCATCAAAATAGTTCCTGTAACGTTATTCACCAGTTTCTTCTTTATAGCCACTAATTAAAAATGGAATCTTTAAGTTCGCAAGTTTCATTAAGAAATCTGGTTCAAACTCTAGTTTCACATCAACGTGATAGACGACACCTAAATCTATATAGATATTATCGGCTCCACAAGAACGAAGGGTATCGATATGTTCCGTAAGGGTGTCCACCATCCAAAAGAGACCTATATACGGATTTTCCATTTGTTGAAATTCCAGTGGTGGTTCAAACGACGCATCGCCGTGCGTAGCAATCCGTTTTCCTATGCGCTCCATCTCCCCGACTTCGGTCTGGGTATAAAATTGAATGCCTGTTTTTTCTGATGCGACGCGAGGTGAGAAATTCTTTCCGATTAAATGGCAAGGAATCATAAATTGATCGGATGGGATATTCATTACGAGCTCCCCACTCATTTTTGCGGACTCGGATATTTCATCGCGTTTTTCTCGAGCTTCTCTTCAATCGCCTGCGACACATCAATCCCTGCCGCATGAGCGAACGTGAGCGCGTAGATGAGGACATCCGCGAGCTCTTCTTTCATCTCGACGTGTTTCGTCTCGAGTGCTTCTTCGCTCGACACCCATTGGAACAACTCCAACATTTCGCTCGCCTCGAGTGATAATGATAACGCCAAGTCTTTCGGGTTATGGTGGAACGCCCAATCGCGTTCGTCACGGAATTCAATCACTTTGTCCATCAATCGTTGTACTTCGTTCATGTCTGTACCTTCTCTCTTTGAATGTGTAGCAATCTCTCTCTGAGTACTTCGTCGCTCGCATACAAATAAAGTCCTCGGACGCCCCGCTTCATCAACACATTGATGGAGTTCAGCACGATTTGTTCTTTTGCTAATTCGACGTTCTCGACTCCTTTAATCCCAGCATAGGCACCCGTATCTTTATAAAGATTCGTGTCGATCACCAAGCAATCCTTCGTTTCATCTTACGTCACCGAAGGACCTAACACGACGCCGACTTAGTTCAAATCAAAACCTTGAATAATCGTTCCACCTACTATACCGAATTTCTATAGATTAAGGAGATAAAATAACGGGCAAGGTTCAAATGAAAAAATAAAGTTGTAAAACAAAAAAAGCTCCGCCAAAACCGACAGAGCTTCACGAATTCATCAAATTAATATTAGGCATCAATTAACAATGAATAGTCTTCTTTTGTATGAATGACAACCTCATGCAACGCTCGAGTCAATGACACGTATAATCGTCTAGCCTCTTGTGGAATCTGTCGATAGTTCTCCTCGTCGACATCCATCAATAAGACGGCATCGAATTCCATTCCACGTAAGTAATCGATTGTAGAGACAGCAATCCCATCGCCTACTTTTGTCGTCTCAGACTGAATGAGTTGTGTTGGTACCGTTAATTTCGAGTGTAAAAACATAGCTCGTTCCATCGTCGGAGCAATGATACAAATTGAATACTGTTCTGTCTCCCATCTTTCCAATACATCTTTTAACTCACGACTCTTCTTCGTTCTTAAATATTCAATTGGTTCTCCTTTTCGTTCGAACGGGTCAATCCAACTCGTGTCGTGATCCGCATCGTATAATATCTTTTTAGCTAAATCAACAATCGGCTTCGCTGTCCGGAATGTTTTTGTTAAGTACTCGATTTCCCAATTCGAAGTCACATCCGAAACAATCGGGTCCCACGATTCCATCTCAAGCGATCGATAGCTTTGGAGCGTGTCACCAAACACCGTCATTCCATAGCACAACTTCTCGAGCACGAAAATGTCGAGCGGTCGAAGCGTCTGTCCCTCATCGACAAAGAGATGACTCCATTTGTCTGGGTATCCGTTCGTCTCATAATGAAGATACATCCAGAAGAAGCGGTCGAGCTCAGTCGGACGTTTTAACTTATGCCACATTTCCAATAGTTCTTCTGGTTGCGTTTTTTTGAGATAAACGAGACGACCTGGTTGTTTCATGATCGACCAAATTGTGGCAGCCTCAAGCTTCGTCGTCTTCTTCCAGAAGTCGACGATTTGTAGATACTCTCGTTTTTCACGGGCCAATTGCCGCTTCATATTTTCTTGCATTAACTGTTCAAGCGTACGAGTTTTCGTCGAATCTAAATCCCCGCTCCATCTCTGCATATCCGTAATCAGTTCGTTCTTATACTTCTCTTTGTTCAAGATAGATGTTCGTTCCGATTCACTGCGGATCATTTGTAAAATCCGTTCCGTTTGTGCGCGTCCAGGACGCTCTTGGCCGAACCAAATAGCCAGTGCCCGTTCATGTAATTCCTCTAAACCCTTAATCGGTTCGTATCGTCTAAGCAATACAGCGACGTCCTCGTACCATTCTTCGATCGCCGCTTCAGCCCATTCGAATAAATCTCGTCCTTGGTATAACGGAAGAAGTTCGTGAACGATACTCGCTGAAAAGTCTTTGGAGGACACCGTCTTTAACCATTCATCAAATGCCATCGTTGACACCGATTGAATTTGTAAGTGTTCCGCGTCCTTCAACAGTTGATGAATCGTCGCCTCATTAGGAGCCAAATAAATCATCTTCCGACGTTCATCTTGATACTGTAAGTAAGACATCCGGTGCAACGCCGTCAACGATTTCCCGGTCCCAGCCGCGCCTTGGACAATCATATATGTATTGGCCGGTGCTTGGATGATGTGGTTCTGTTCGGCTTGGCGCGTCGCGATGAACCCGTCGATCGAGCGATCTTTTTGTTTTTTTGTCAGTTCCCGCTCCATGAAGTTCTCTTGTGGCACATCTGTTACAGGCGAAGGCTTTTTAAACTTCGCCTTGATTTGTTCTGTAAATCGTTTCGTCAGTGACGCAGGACGTCGTTTTGTGTCACGACGATGACTCGCCTGCACGACGCGTCGTTGTTTCCGGTCAAGTTCGAGCTGCGTCATCCCGATGATGTGACCGCCCGGCATCTCAATCGTCTCCCCGTTGAACATGGAAGCACGCATCGCCATTTCACTCCGCCAATCAAGGACGAGTGGAATCTCAGGCGAGCGCGGATGGGCCACACCGAATTTCCCAACCGGATACGTCTCTTCTTCGCCTTCGTCCTCAACCACAAATGTGAAAGAATACAGCTCGTTCAAAGCGTCTTCGTATCTTTGGCGTTCCTGCGCACTTTCTGACTGCCGTGAATGCCCACGCATGTCAATCATTTCATAGTCGCTTGATTCAAGTCCTGGCTTCTCACCATGTGGTTTGCCATGCAAATGCGATTCGATGACCAGACAAAACTCATCGAGTCGACGTTGTTCATTATCTAATACTGCCTTCGTCCTTTGCACCCCTAGTAGTTTTATATCCTCATTTTACCAAATAGAGCCCTTCTAAGGTGTCTCTGTTTTAACGAACGAGGTAAATCCTTGAATCAAAATTAAAAACAACCACTACTCAGTATAACCTTTGTTCTCCTATCAGAAATAAGGGTTACTTAAATTTAGTAATTAAGTTACTAAATTTAAGTGTTTACTTTACTCTATTATAGTTATATACTGTGGTTACAAACAAAACGGACAGGAGTTTTTTTATGGAACATTCGCTTTACAAATCTATAAATCGTTTAGTAGTAGACGGAAAAAATATCCCCCCTTCTTTAGTATTAGCAGTTTATAGTATTAAATATTTATCCGTTAATAGAGAAAATCAAGTGCCTAACAAAGTGAAATTAGATTATTTGATTAAAGATTCTTCTAATACGATAAAAAATTTGCGTAACGCATTTCAGTTGATTGAAGAAACTTTCCCAGCACTAAAAGGGGTTTATACAAGTCTAAAGATTTCTTGGAGTCAACTTGATGAACGAGTGCTGTTTGAAATCTTAGTAGCTATAAATAAGTTGGAGGATATCGATTATTCGGAGACAGTAAATCAAATTAAACACTCGACGTACGGAGGGCGTTCTTCTGTGGGGGCAGAACATACTACACCGGAATTTCTAAATCGCCTTTTAGTAAAATTGTTGGATATCAATGAAAACTCCTCATTCTATGATGGTGTAGCGGGATATGGTGGAACTATCATCGAAGCATCAAAACAAAATCCTGATAAAGCGCTGAAGTTATATGGACAAGAACTTAATTCAGAAAGCTGGGCTATCGGAAAACTAGCTTTATTATTATCCGATATCTCGATTGACACGTTTGCTTTGGGCAACACCCTATCAGAACCTTGGTTCGTCGAAAATAATGAAACGAAGAAGTTTGACTACATCGCAATGGCAATACCTTTTAGCCATAAACTACAAGAACGGGATTACGCAAAATTGAATGATGATCCTTACAGACGATTTGTGTTGGGGAAAATAACAAAATCAAATGCTGACATGGCTTTCATCCAACATGCAATTTCTTCTTCTAGCGGAAAAGGACGTGTGATTCTAATCGTCACGAATGGCACCTTATTTAGAGGTGGGGTTGATCAAGAAATACGACAAAGACTTCTAGATACCGATCAGATCGAAGCAGTCATTTCATTATCAGACAATCTTTTGCACAACACGGCAATTCCGATTTCGTTACTCATTCTCAACAAAAACAAACCGCAAGAAAAAGCCGGAAAAGTTCAGTTCATAAACGCAAGTAAATTATTCGAAAAGAAAGGTACGTCGAAGTATTTGATCGATGATCACATTGCTCGAATTCATAAAGCATTAAATAGCACAGCCAATATAGAATATTTCAGCAAACTAGTCCCAACTAATGAATTGCAGAGTAGCCTTGCAGTCGAACGATATTTAAGAGATAAACAAATTAGCCTTGAAGGAAATGTGTATCGCATAGATTTCGAAAAATTCCAGGATGAGTCTCTTAGTAAACAATCGATCCATTCCCTTGGAACTGTATTTAGAGGGATAAATATTTCTACAAAAAATATATCTGATGACGAACATGGCATATATAAGATCATTAAAATGTCTGATGTTCAAGACGGAAAAATTCTGTTCAATGGCATGACTACAGTCACTCTGTCCTCATCATCAAAAGCTGATCAATATCAGGTCCAAGAAGGAGATCTAATTATTTCTTCAAGAGGACAAAATATTAAAATTGCTGTAGTGCCGGCACACAAAGGGACAATTTTACTTTCGCAAAATTTCTTAGGGTTTCGCCCTCATGAAGACAAAATAGACCCTTATTATCTACAAACTTACCTAGAAAGTCCGGTCGGCCAGTACTCGATTCAAAATATTATGGGTGGTGCGTTGACTCCTGTTTTAAACCCAAAAGATTTATCTAACCTAGAAATTATTGCTCCAAGTTTGTCCGTCCAAAAAAGCACAGCGGCAAAGTACAAAGAAGCAAAAGAAACATACGAACACATGCTAAAACAAGCACTACAGAACTACACCACTTTAAAAAATGAAGCATATAGCGCCTGTGGAATAATAGACACATTTGAAAAGATTGAATAAAACAAGGAGGAGACTACGATGAATTGGACCTACTGGAAAGTTGTTATATGGTATAGGCATGTCGGTAAAGGAAAAGAAGTCAGTGTGGCCCGCTATTTAGTAGCACCAGAGACTGCCACCTCAATTGATATGATGAACCAAATTAATACTATGCCGGGTACTAAAAAGTGAGCACCAGTTTTTATTAAAAGAGTGGACTTGTATCAATACCTTGAAGGTGTCCGTGTTGAAAAAAGAAAACTTCTACCTGTAAAGGCTATTTGCAAATGATAAAGCAGAATGAATTTTATCATCAATCTACCCGGTACACATCAGAGGTTAAACAGAATCCTATCAAATAATGTTCGTGGCTCTATCATTTAAATATTTTATACTGTTAACGCAATCAAGTTATGGTTTCCATCAAAACATAACATCATTCTTTCAGAAATATATTTTAGTTTTTATAGGGGGAAATACTATGGCAACAGCAAACTTAGGATTTGAAGAAAAACTATGGAAGATGGCAGATAAATTACGTGGGTCTATGGATTCAGGTGAGTATAAAAACGTCGTCCTCGGACTATTGTTTTTAAAATACGTGTCCGATGCTTTTGAAGAGAAACACACAGAATTAAAAGAAGATGAATGGGCAGACGAAGAAGATCGTGATGAATATGTTGCAGATAATATCTTTTTCGTACCGCAAGAGGCACGCTGGTCATTTATCAAAGACAACGCTAAAAAACCTGAAATCGGACAGCTCATTGATGCTGCGATGGTGGCAATCGAAAAAGAAAACCCGTCGTTAGTCGGTGTATTACCAAAATCGTTTGCACGACCAGAACTAGATAAAACACGTTTGGGCGAGACAATTGATTTATTCTCCTTCAAAGTCGGTGATGAAGACAGTCGCGAAAAGGATATTATCGGACGCGTTTATGAATATTTTTTAAGCAACTTCGCTAGTGCAGAAGGAAAGAATAGCGGAGAATTTTATACACCTTCTTCTGTTGTTAGTTTATTAGTTGAGATGTTAGAACCCTATCAAGGACGTGTTTATGATCCAGCATGCGGTTCTGGTGGAATGTTCGTTCAATCATCAAAGTTCGTTAAAGAACACCAAGGGCGGATTGATAATTTATCAATCTACGGTCAAGAATCGAATCCAACAACCTGGAAACTCTGTAAAATGAATTTAGCGATTCGTGGAATTGATAATAATATCGGACCATACCACGCCGATACATTTTCAAGTGATTTACACAAAGGGCTAAAAGCTGACTTTATTCTCGCAAACCCGCCATTTAATACTAAAGACTGGGGTGGAGATAAATTACAAGATGATATGCGTTGGCACTATGGAATTCCACCACAAAATAATGCCAACTTTGCCTGGGTACAACATATGATTTCAAAACTGGCACCCGCCGGGACAGCAGGTTTTGTGTTAGCGAATGGATCGATGTCTTCAAACTCAGGTGGTGAAGGTGAAATCCGCAAAAACTTAGTTGAAAATGACTTAGTGGAATGTATCGTTACCTTGCCAGGTCAGTTATTCTATTCGACGCAAATTCCCGTCTGTCTCTGGTTCGTATCAAAAAATAAAGCGAAAACAGGTAAACGTGAACGGAATAATAAAATTCTTTTTATCGATGCGCGTCATCTCGGATTCATGGCAGATCGTACGCATAAAGAATTCAGTAAAGAAGATATCGAAAAAATTGCAGAGACGTTCCATGCATGGCGTGGGACAAATGATCAGGAATACGCAGATGAACTAGGTTTTTGTAAAGAAGCGACTATTGGGGAAGTACGTGAACACCACTATATCTTAACTCCTGGACGTTATGTAGGATTAGTTGCTCAAGAAGATGATGGCGAAGTATTTGAAGAAAAAATGGGACGATTAACAAGTGAACTAGCAGAGCAGTTTGCAAAATCTAAAGAGTTGGAAGAACAGATTCGGAAAGCGTTAGGTGGGATCGGGTATGGAGTTTAAAGAGTGTTATCTTTCTGATATTTGTAAATACAGAAAAGAAAAAATTGCTACTAAAGAATTAAAGAGAGAAAATTATGTTTCCACCAATAATATGCTTCCCGAGAAACAAGGGATTGGTGGTTTAAGTGATATTCCCAAAAACGGAAACGTGAATAAGTTTGAAAATGGAGATGTATTAATTTCAAACATCCGTCCTTATTTCAAGAAAATTTGGTTTAGTAATAAAAGCGGTGGCTCATCACCTGATGTACTTATTTTTCAAGCGGACGAGGAAAAAATAATACCAGAATATCTGTACTATGTTTTATCACAAGATGGTTTTTTCAATTTCATGGTACAAACTTCTAAAGGAACAAAAATGCCTCGTGGAGATAAAAGTGCCATTATGCAATATAAAGTTCCTTTATATAACAAAGAATATCAATTGAAAATAATAAATTTTCTTAGTGACCTGGATAGTAAAATTCAAAATAACAAAGCAATTATAAGTAACCTTGAACACCTCTCTCAAACTCTTTTTAAACACTGGTTTATAGATTTTGAATTTCTAAATGAAGAAGGAAAGCCTTATAAATCAAGTGGTGGCGAAATGGTTGAAAGTGAGTTAGGGGAGATACCAAAATATTGGAGTGTAGATACTTTGGGAAATACAGTGAATGTAATAGATAACCGGGGGAAAACTCCACCACTTACAGAGGAAACCTTCAAATTTCCGATCATTGATGTAAAAGCCTTAGCAGGAAATTCAAGAGTGATAGATTATACAAATTGTCGAAAGTTTGTTTCTGCCGACACTTATAAAACTTGGTTTAGAAAAGGACACCCTGAATTAATGGATACACTAATTTCTACTGTCGGAAGTATAGGAGAGTTAAAATTATTTTATTATGATAAAGGCTGTGTTGCACAAAATTTAGTAACCCTCAGAAGTAAAGATATTTCCAAACTATATATTTACGAATATATGCGTAGTATAAAAAACGACTTAATAACTTATAATATTGGTTCTGTTCAACCGAGCATAAAAGTAACGCATTTCATGAAAAAACAAATGATAATCCCACCCTATTTAATATTGAAAAATTATGAAAGTCTAGCATTATCATTTACACAACAAATATTTTCTTTAGATAAAGAAAATCAATACTTAACTCAACTTCGCGACACCTTTCTCCCTAAATTTTTATCAGGTGAAATAGAAATCTTTGATGGCTTGGAGGTGTAATCGGTGTTTAAATATAATGAATCAGAGTTAGAAGTTGCAACTCTTGAATGGCTAGAATACCTAGGCTACGATATCGTAGAAGGTCCCGATATAGGACCTGATGGAAATTGTCCTGAACGCAATAGTTTTCAAGATGTTGTTTTAGTCAATCGTTTACATGATTCTTTAAAAAAAATTAATCCAACACTTGATGTTCAAGTGATTGAAGCAGCTGTTCAAAAAATTGTAGCAAATGCATCACCAAATTTAATTTTAAATAATAAACAGTTCCATCAACTTGCGACAGATGGGATTGAGATTCAAGTTCAAGGAACGGATGGGTATAACCCAACAGTGTCTGTTTATGTTTTTGATTTTGAACATCCACAAAATAATGATTTTGTGGCAGTCAATCAGTTCACGGTTATCGAAGGACAAGCAAATAAACGTCCCGATGTAATCGTGTTTGTGAACGGTTTACCTGTTGTTGTTATAGAATTAAAAAATGCGACTAACGAAGATATCGATATTTCAGATGCCTATAATCAAATTCAAACATACAAACAAGCAATCCCTACCCTGTTCCGTTATAACGCGTTCTTAATTACAAGCGACGGCATCAACGCACGTGTGGGCTCTCTAACAGCAAATGAAGAGCGATTTATGAAGTGGCGTACGGTCGATGGCATTTCGTTAGCAAGTCCCGCAGAGCCACAACTTGAAGTGATGTTGAATGGACTGTTGGCGCCCCATCGACTCTTAGATATCATTCAAAATTTTATACTCTTTCAATCCGATGGAGAAGATACGTTTAAAATCTTGGCGGCATATCATCAATATCATGCTGTGAATAAAGCTGTTGAAAAAGCACAAGAAGCGACTGGAAATACCGGAGATCGCAAGATTGGTGTTATCTGGCACACACAGGGCTCAGGAAAAAGTTTATCGATGGTATTTTATGCTGGAAAACTGATTAAAACAATGAACAATCCAACAATCGTGATTTTAACAGACCGCAATGATTTGGATGATCAGCTGTATAAGACGTTCTCTTTGTCAAAAGAAATACTCCGTCAGTCCCCTAACCAAGCTCAGTCGAGTGATTCGTTGCGTGAGTTACTAAACGTTGAATCCGGGGGCATCATCTTTACAACGTTACAGAAATTTTCTCCCGATGTAGAAACGGGTGAAATGCCATGTTTGACAGAACGTAAAAATGTCATTGTCATGGCTGATGAAGCGCACCGTTCCCAATATGGTTTTGGTGCAGCGTTGTCACAACAGAAAGACCGTGAAGGTGAAGTGAAATATGGTTATGCCAAGTATGTCCGCGATGCTTTGCCGAACGCTTCATTTATTGGATTTACAGGAACACCTGTAGAATCGACGGATCGAAACACACCGGCCGTTTTTGGTGAATACATCGATATTTATGATATGTCGCAAGCCGTCGAGGATGGGGCAACGGTGAAAATTTTCTATGAGTCGAGGGTCATTCCTTTGGAGTTACCAGAAGGATTGGCAATTGATGATGATTATGAGGATATTACAGAAGATCAAGAATCCTCAATAAAAGAAAAGTTAAAATCAAAATGGTCACGTTTAGAAGCAATCGCTGGAGCTGGTTCACGTGTCGAGAAAATGGCGCAAGATGTAGTACACCATTATGAAGAGCGTGAAAAAGCGATGTTTGGTAAATCCATGATTGTTGTCATGTCACGTCGTATCGCGATTGATCTCTATAAAGAAATTATCAAGATTCGCCCAGAATGGCATTCAGATGACGATGACAAAGGTGTCATCAAAATCGTGATGACCGGTTCTTCGAGTGATCCTGTCGAATGGCAACCATTCATCGGCAATAAAAAACGTCGTGAATTTTTAGCACGTCGCATGAAAGACAATATGGACCCCCTAAAAATCGTCATTGTAAGGGATATGTGGTTAACAGGGTTTGATGTCCCTTCTATGAATACAATGTATGTTGATAAACCGATGAAAGGTCATAATTTAATGCAAGCGATAGCTCGAGTAAACCGGGTGTTTAAAGATAAACCGGGTGGATTAGTCGTCGACTACATTGGTGTGGCAGATAATTTAAAAGAGGCATTGAAACAGTATACAGACAACGACCGTGAAACAGCCGGTGTCGATACATCACTTGCAGTTGATGTCATGTTAGAGAAACATCAACTCATTTTAGAAATGTTGTATGGACATGATTATTCAGGCTTTATGTCAGAAAAGTCATCACAACGTATTAAAGCGATTGTGACGACGATGGATTATGTAATCGGTTTAGGTGAAGAAGAAAAGAAACGATTTTTAGATACAGTTACAGAGCTATCGAAAGCCTATGCTTTATGTGCAACGATGCAAGAAGCTGAAGAGTTGAATGATGAAATTGGTTTTTTCAAGGCCGTCAAAGCAAGTATAGTGAAAACCATTGGTGATGGCAGCAAGAAAAAAACAGCTACACAAATGGACGCACAAATTAATCAGTTGATTTCAAAATCGGTTATTTCTGAAGAAGTCATTGATATCTACAAAGAACTCGGTCTAGAGAATCCAGATATTTCGATTCTATCAGATCAGTTTTTAGAAGATGTTCGCGCGTTGCCAGAAAAGAACTTGGCAGTCGAGTTATTGAATCGCTTACTAAATGGTAAGGTAAAAAGTGTTCAGCGCAGTAACTTAATCAAAGCGCGTAAGTTCTCAGATATGTTGTCAAATGCCCTGAATAAATATAATAAGCGTACAATTGAAACCTCTAAAGTTATTGAGGAATTAATTGAATTAGCTAAAGAAATGGATGAAGCTTTCAAACGAGGCGAACAACAAGGAATGATCAAAGAAGAAATTGCTTTTTACGATGCGCTGGCTTCACACGAGACGGCGGAACAAGTCTTAGGTGATGACACGTTGAAAATGATTGCCCACGAACTTACAAAATCCATTAAAGAAAATATGAGTATCGACTGGAATTTACGTGACTCGGCGCGCGCGAAAATGCGGGTTATCGTCAAACGCTTACTGAAGAAATATGGGTATCCACCGGAAATCAGTAAACAAGCGATTGATACTGTTCTTGAGCAGGCAGAACTCATGTCAGAGCAAATAGCTTTGGAGTTATAAGATATTTAACGAAACTGAGACATAAATACCGGGTTTGAAAATTTCAAATGAAAAAGTAATCCCGTCACCGGAATTCGGTAATGGGATTACTTCTTTTTGTCTCTAGAATATATTTTATGTGAGTGAAATGAAACTACTAGAACAGATATTTAATATCTTAGAACTCGTTATCTACTACTTTTTTAAGGTTAGGCTTCAAATTCAAATCTCTTCTTAATGCTGTAATTTCCATTTTTAGTTCGTTAACTGCAAATTCAGCACCTTGAGTAAAATAATGTTCCTTCATAGCATCTACTCCACCCGAGTCCTTTACCTCTCGCAAAAGCGATGCAGTAGGCGAAAGTTTCTTAAATCTAGAACCATCTTTTACCCTTTTACTATCACTGAATCGTCCACCACCCATAAAATTTCACTCCTTTAAAATAAAATCTTTTTTTATAGTAATTCCCTACTTTTTTATTTAAAACCACAGTTTGATGAATTCAAACATATGACTTACATCATGCCGCCCATGCCGCCCATGCCGCCCATGTCAGGCATGCCGCCGCCAGCGCCTGCTGGTTCTGGCTTGTCTGCGATGACCGCTTCCGTTGTGAGGAACATAGCTGATACTGATGCCGCGTTTTGAAGCGCTGAGCGCGTCACTTTCGCCGGATCGACGATACCGTATGCGATCATGTCGACGTACTCGCCAGTCGCGGCGTTGTAGCCGATGCCGACCGACTCGTTCTTGAGCTTCTCGACGATGACCGAACCTTCTTCACCCGCGTTTTCCGCGATTTGACGGACCGGTGACTCAAGCGCACGGAGGACGAGTTTGACACCTGTCGCCTCATCCGCTGTCACTTCAGAAAGAAGTGCGCGAACCGCTGGGATGACGTTGATGTAGGCTGTACCGCCACCTGCGACGATGCCTTCTTCGACCGCTGCACGTGTCGCGTTGAGCGCGTCTTCGATGCGGAGCTTGCGCTCTTTGAGTTCTGTTTCTGTCGCTGCGCCAACTTTGACGACGGCTACGCCGCCTGCGAGTTTCGCGAGACGCTCTTGAAGTTTCTCACGGTCGAAGTCAGACGATGTCTCTTCGATTTGGTTACGGATCGTTTGAACGCGCGATTTGATCGTCGCTTCGTCTCCAGCACCTTCGACGATCGTTGTCGTGTCTTTCGTGACGACGACTTTCGACGCGCGTCCGAGCTGTTGGAGTGACGCCGACTTGAGCTCGAGACCGAGGTCTTCTGTGATGACTTGGCCGCCTGTGAGCGTCGCAAGGTCTTCGAGCATCGCTTTACGACGGTCGCCGAATCCTGGTGCTTTGACCGCGACCGCGTTGAACGTACCACGGAGCTTGTTCAAGACGAGTGTCGCGAGCGCATCGCCTTCGATGTCTTCAGCGACGATCAAGATCGGTTTCCCTTGTTGCACGACTTGCTCGAGCACTGGGATGATCTCTTGGATGTTCGAGATCTTCTTATCTGTGATCAAGATGAACGGGTTGTCGAGCACCGCTTCCATCTTGTCTGAGTCGGAGATCATGTATGGTGATAAGTATCCGCGGTCGAACTGCATGCCTTCAACGACGTCGAGTTCCGTCGTGAAGCCGCGTGATTCTTCGATCGTGATAACGCCGTCGTTACCGACACGTTCCATCGCTTCAGCGATCAATTCGCCGACTTCTTCGTCAGCAGCCGAGATGGCCGCGACTTGCGCGATCGCTTCTTTCGACGCGATCGGTTTCGAGATCGCTTTGAGTTCTTCGAGCGCACGGCGGACCGCTTTGTCGATGCCTTTACGAAGGATCATCGGGTTCGCGCCCGCTGTGACGTTTTTGAGACCTTCACGGATCATCGCTTGAGCGAGGACTGTCGCTGTCGTCGTACCGTCCCCTGCGACTTCGTTCGTCTTCGACGCGACTTCGGCGACGAGCTTCGCGCCCATGTTTTCGAAGTGGTCTTCAAGTTCGATTTCTTTCGCGATCGTCACACCGTCATTCGTGATGAGTGGTGAGCCGAACTTCTTCTCGAGGACGACGTTACGTCCTTTCGGTCCGATCGTTACTTTTACCGCGTCAGCGAGTGCGTCGACGCCGCGAAGCATCGCGTGACGTGCGTCTTCTGAGAATTTAATTTCTTTTGCCATTGTTCATTTCCCCCTAAAAAAAGTTTTGAAGAATGGTGAGTCTTAGCCTACGATTGCTAGAATGTCGCTCTCACGAACGATTAAGTATTCTTTTCCATCATGCTTCACTTCGGTACCCGCGTATTTCGAGTAGATGACCAAATCATTTTCTTTGACGTCGAGAGCGATCCGCTCGCCTTGGTCTGTCACACGGCCTGTGCCGACTGCGAGGACCTTCCCTTGTTGCGGCTTTTCTTTCGCCGTGTCAGGAAGCACGATGCCTCCGATCGTCTTTTCTTCTTTCTCCACGACTTCGATGATAACGCGATCTCCTAGTGGTTTTAACATTGAAAAAACCTCCTCCGAATATGAATGATGTATCGTTGTATCGTAAGTTTTAGCACTCATCAAAATGGAGTGCTAACACTGTTTAGTGTAGTATGAGACGATGAAAAATGCAAGCGGGAACATCGAAAAACGCTTCCACTCGCGGTCAAGAGACCTTATTTGATACAATGGTCAAAAGGAACGCTTAACTCTTGTGAATAAGGAAGTGTTGAATTGGCCACATTAAACTCAAACCAATCGATAAATACCCGGTTTTCGATGGCGCCTAACATTCGGATCCGGCACATCATCCCAATTCTCCTCTACGCGTTCGTGCAGTTCTTCCCGCTGCTCATTAGTGGAGTCCGTCCCGAGTGGATCACCCCGCTGTCGACCGGCCTTTGGTTCGCAATCGGCTTCAGTTTAACGATTGTCATCTCGTTCTTCTTGCTTTGGCCGGACTTGAAGCTGTATAAGCAACAAGGCATCCAGTCGAACTTGAACGACACGGTCAAATGGATCGGGCTCGGGATTTTGATGCAGTACGGGCTCGTCATCGTCGCCAACCTGATTGAGACCGCGATATCAGGTGATCTCGTAGGGTCACAAAACACCGAGCAAATCGCTGATATCGTCCGTCTCGTCCCAGTCATGACGCTCTCAGTCGTCTTGCTCGGACCGATCATGGAAGAGATTTTGTTCCGCCACATCCTGTTCGGGAACTTGAGCGCCCGCTTCGGGTTTTGGATCGCGTTTGCGGTCAGTTCACTCTTGTTCGCACTCATCCACGGCGACAACAAGATCCTTGTCTATGTGGCGATGAGCTTCGCCTTCACGGTCGCTTACGCTAAGACGCGTCGCTTGATCGTCCCGATCGCGATTCACGCGTTCAACAATGCGCTCGTCATGGTCGTACTATTTTTAATGTAGAAATGAGGTGGCACATATGCCGCGACACTTAAAAGTCATGTTTTTGTTCAGTCTCTCATTCGGGATTCTGTTTACGGTCCTCGCCTACTACTCGGTGCAGGAGTATGGCTTCAGCTTCTGGACGTACTTCATCATCGCCGTAGCCGCTTACGACTTCTTCAAGGTGTACCAAATCTTGACGCTCGCTCGGAAAGAGAAAAAAGACGGGTCAGACAAATCTGCATAACGAAAGCCCGGGCTTAGGAGCTCGGGCTTTTCTTCATGTAAACAATATTTGTCGTATCAATCATTTCATCGAGTATGGCGCGTCGAAGCAAAAGACCCCGTCGTACCATCACCAGTCCGACGATGACGTACAGCGTATCAAGTAACGGAACGGTCATCTCATCAAAGAACCAGACGACGACAAAAAATACGAAAATCGTCACGAACGAGAGCGACGACACCAACTTCGAATCGACCGTCCGTTGTAGCGATATGATTGTCTCGGCGTCGAGCCGTTCGAGTTGCTCATGATAATACGTGTGCACGACAACACCGAACGCTGTCCACGTGATCATGATGAACTCCCCATTCCACCATCCCAATACAAATACGATTGCGTTAAAGAGCAGAAACGCAAACAATATTTTTTCCCTCATTAAGTCCCTCCTCACGATACAGACGTCCTTCCGTTCTTCATTATAAAGTGAAATGAAATAAGAGCTTTCTTACAACTCGCACTCGATCTCACGATGGAGCGGCGTCGAATGTCCGCTTCAGCCTATTGTCGTACCCGTTCTGTCATCTCGTCTTTGTCACAGCTAGATGCCTTACCTCTCATCCTGCTCCTGTTCAACCGCTTGCTCATACATATGTATCTCATTCATCAAGAACAGTCCTTTTGTCGCAAACAAATACGTCAACGCGGTCAGTGCGAGCTGTTGTATCGATTGCGTCACGCGCGTCGCACCAAACCCGATTAAGAAGATCACAATGAACACGATGATTGCGACAAGCCATGTCTTCTCACTCGAACGCCAAAACAAACGTTCTCTGATCGAGGTCGGATACTGCCCGACTTTTCGTCGGTGCCACCGATAAAACAGCACACTCGCGATGAGAAACAACAGATACGAGGACACACCGAATAGAACCGCTGCGGCCACTAAACCAACACTCACCGCTACTGCCATGTTACGTCCGCTCATCATTTCCCCTCCTCTGTTCAATCTATACGAAGAAAAATGATCAAAGTTTCATTCACTTTTGAAAAAGACGTCAATCTACGTTATATTTGATAGACGGACTATCAAATAAGGAGAGATACGATGAAGAAAGCACTTCTCGCGATGGTCGCTTCCCTATTTCTCGTCGCCTGTTCAAACGCAGACGACCTGTCAACATACGAAGAGTATAGCGTGCTCGAAGAGACGATTGATGTCGCACAATATGAACCGAAAGTCGAGACAGACAACGACGGCAACCGCGTCATTCTGTTCTATGAAGATGAACGTGTGGCGTATAAAAGCGTCTATATGAAAGACGAGCGTCATTTGAAAGTCATCAGCACAGGCGCTGAAGCCCCGCTCTATAACAATGTCCTCTGATCGACGCTCTCATTCGTGAGAGTGTCGTGTTTGTTTAGACTGTTAATTCGACGATTTATTCGTCCATCAGTCGATTTTTCAAGACATACTGGACGAGCTCATGTCGATGATTGAGTTGCAGCTTTTGCATGATTCGCCCTCGGTGATTCTCAACCGTCTTCGGACTGATGTTTAACCGCTCCCCAATCTCCGAAAGAGAGTAGCCAAGGGCAGTACAACGAGCGATCTCCTCTTCACGACGTGATAAAATCGATGCATCTTTCTTCTTGCTTTGCTGAATCATGCCACGAATAACCTCATCCTTCAAATAAGTACGATACACACGCCGTCCTTTTGCCACACTTCGGATTGCTTCCACCATTTCATCGGGATCCGTGTTTTTTGACAAAAATCCACGCACACCAATTTCTAACGCCCGCTTCACGTAAGCCTCCTCATCATGCATCGTCAACAGAATGATTTCTCCATCCGGATGTTCGTTCTGCAAAGCAGTAGCGGTCAAAAACCCATCCAACCCTGCAGGCATCGTAATATCCAGCAACGTGACGGTCGGCCTTTTTTGAATCGCCAATCGGATTGCTTCTGCCCCGTCTGCGGCTTCACCGACGACGTTGATCCCATGTGCAGTCTGTAACATTAACTTGAGCCCTCGTCGAACGAGCGCATGGTCATCTACGATTAACACCGTTATTACTTCCATGACTCCTCCTTCTCCCTAGATTAACCGTTCCCGATGTAGGGAATTCCCCTCAACTTCTAACTATGATTCATTGATATAAAGCCATTCTTTGTCGTTTCCTTGTTTTTCATCAGTTGACTTCAGATACCCTAAATCGTATATTTCAGTTTATCAAAACCCACGTCAGTTAGCGATAAATTCTCTAACGACGGACAAGGAGATGTTTGTATGCGTAATCTATATGTACTCCCCCAAAAATTTTTGACACTCAGCGTCCCAATTGTCCTGTTTCTCGGCTTCACCATCGGTAGCCTCATCGATACGAGAGCGTTGCAGCCTTTTATTTTGATTGCGACCATCCTCATGATTTATGCGACGATGGTAGGTTTCAAATGGAGCGAGCTCACATCACGACGAGGGAATAACGTCGTCGGTTACTCCCTACTCTTAAACTTTATCGTAATCCCAGCCATCGCGTATGTCATCGGACACACGTTGCTAGTAGACGAGCCTCTCTTGTTTGCAGGTCTTGCCTTGTCGGCTCTATTACCCACAAGCGGAATGACGATTTCTTGGACGATGCTTCAAAAAGGCAACGTCTCTGTCGCCATCAAGCTGACGATTATCGGTCTTTTAGTCGGTTCCTTGTTAACCCCTTGGTACTTATATGGCATGGTCGGACAGCTCGTGGAGATCAATCTTCTTGCCACGTTTCAAACAATTGTTCTTATCATCCTCGTCCCGATGATTCTTGGTCAAGTCACTTATGTCTTGATTTTGCACTGGACCGATGAACAGACATTTAAACGCACAATTAAGCCGAATTTCGCCCCTCTCAGTGTATGGGCGATGTTATTTGTCGTATTTGCGAGCGTCAGTATGCGTGCCACAACGATTTTGGAAAATCCTGCTCTTTTAGTTCAGGCACTCGGCGCACTCATTCTATTCTACGGACTGAATTACGTGATCAGCACATGGGTCGCCGTGAAGCGATTGAGCCGAGCCGATGGCATCGCTCTCGTCAACGGGACCGTGTTACGAAATTTATCGATTTCAATCGGTCTCGCCGCAACCTCGTTCGGTGCGGAGGCGGCACTTCTCGTCACATTGGCTTTTATCGTTCAACAGCAATCCATTCCGCTTTACAGTTCCATCGCACTAAACAGATGGTTCAAAGATTCGACAGAAAAAAAGGAGATGATTTCCTGACCATTACTTCATTTAATCAAAGGTCAATCATTCGATTCTTGATTGCAAACTGCACGAGCTCGTGCCGATGTCGGATTTGAAGTTTGTTCATGACTCTCCCTTTGTGGTTCTCCACTGTTTTCGAGCTAATATTTAACTGCCTGCCAATCTCGATATTGCTGTATCCGAGAGACGAGAGCCGAACGATTTCTAGCTCTCGTCTCGTCAGAACAGATTGCTCTGATGACTTTGATTGGTTGAACATCTGCTTTAATACTTCTTCTGGGGCAAGTCCCCTATAAAAACGGTTCCCTTGATGGACTTGTCTGATTCCTTCTACAAGACGTCCCGGGTCACTGTTTTTTGACATATATCCGGGAACACCAAGCTCGATCGCACGTCTGATGTAGGCCTCTTCGTCGTGCATCGTCAAAAATATGACTTTCACTTCAGGTGCTTCCTCTTTTAGTGCCTGGAATACTAAAAATCCATCTAGTCCGCTACCCATTGTGATATCAAGAAGAACAATGTCGGGACTGAACTGAATTGCTGATTGAATCGCCTTCGTCCCGTCTTCTGCTTCTCCGACCACATCGATTTCTTCATACGACCGAAACATTAATCGGAGTCCTTTCCGGACGAGTTCATGGTCGTCCACAATCAACACTCTTATGCGATTCATAATGTACGCCTCTCGATCGGCACCGATACCGCAATCTCTGTTCCATGCCCTGGAATGCTCACTAATGTAAATGTGCCATTTAGCGCCTTTGAACGTTCTTCCATGTGACGCAGTCCTAGACCACTTATATACGCAGTATCTTTTGTATCGAAACCCTTACCATCATCTTTTACCAACAAATTAATCCATCCATCCTGTTCAAACACTTTGATTTCAACCGTCTTCGCATCCGCATATTTCACACAGTTCACAAGTGCTTCTTGCACGATTCGGTAAAGGTTAATCTCGATGATGTTATCGTAGCGTCGATTCGTAAAAGTTTGTAATCGAAAGTCTGTATACTTATATTGCGTCATAAAACTATCGACCAATACGTTCAAGGCAGATACAAGGCCAAATCGATCGATTTCAATCGGTCTCAGCTGGCGAGAATAATTTTTGACATTATCGATGAGGCGCGCCACCTCGTCAAGTACAGAGGCGATATAAGCACGTCGCTCAGGGTCTTGGACATCTGCCCGTAATGACCCCAAAGCTAATGAAATCGTGAATAATGACTGACCTACGCCGTCATGAAGTTCTTTCGCAAGACGCTCGTGCTCTTCCTCTCTTGCACGAATTAACTCCCTCATCATCCGCTCTCTCATTTCGTGTGCTTCGCGCTTTCTTCGCTCTGTCAAATCTCTCAAGACAAGTACATATGCCATCGTTCCAGTTAGAGGATCTTCTAAAATCTGAGCTGTACTCATTTCTACATCTAACATTTTCCCCGAATATATTGGCATCTCTGATGTCAGATATGGTGACTGTTTATGCTCCATCAGGTAACAGCGCTGTTCACCTGCCACCACTTCTCTATTTTGACAAAAAGAGCAATAAGGTACATCTTCTCCAACCACCCAGCCAGTGAGCATCGAGGCGGCTTCATTCATTTCTAAAATAATGCGACTAGCATCCATTACAATGATCCCATCTTTTATAACGTCAAATATTTGTCTCTCTAGTCTTTTCAATCTGTTATCACCGAACAAGAGGTGCTCCTCTCCACTCATGCTTTTCCACCTCGATTCATTCCCTTCACGTAAGTTTGGTCAAACAAGAACAAACGAAGCAACAAATATAAAGCAGGAACAAGTAAGGCGAGACCTGCGATAAATGCAATAATTAATGTGACCGCCATCGCTTCATTGACCACGCCGTCTTGAATATTTATATATGGATACAAGATGTAAGGGAGATGCGTGGCTCCATATCCAAACCATGCCGCAGCATACTGTGCCATGACCGCTAAAAAACCAAGACCATACTTTTTTCTTGAAAAACTAAAATAAAGGGCGGCCAAGAAAAAGATGAAGCTCGCGAGAAATGCAATCCCATTCGTATCCATAATCTGTTCGAAGTGCCAAGGTGCATGGGACTTCAATCCGATGAACACAAAAACAGAAGCGATTATTGTCGGAATGCTCCAAAGTTTAGCCCAGCCACGCACTAAATTCTCCACTTCTACATTCTCTGCGCGATGCGCATAATAGAGTAAGAACATAGAGCTGATGTAAAGAACCGATACAACGGCCATTAAAACGACAGACCAAGAATAAAGGCTTGTGAATAACTCGATTGGTTTAAACACGACCTGGTTTTCTACTTCTTCAATAAACCCACCTTGACTGACCGTTAAAACGGTCGACATCGCGGCCGGGATAAACAGCCCCGTCGCGCCATATAAAAACACATAGAGTGTACTTTCTTTTGAACCATAATTCGCAAACGCATAAAAGCTACCTCTTACCGCCAAAAGAATTAACACAATCGAAGCCGGTACTAAGAGGGCGCTACCATAATAATAAGCCGTATCCGGAAAAAAACCGACAATCCCAACGAAAAAGAAAACGAAGAAGACATTCGTCACTTCCCATGTCGGAGAGAGATAACGTTGAATCAATGTATTGACTTGTTTTTCTCGATTCTTGATTTTGCTGTAGAAGGCGAAGAACCCTGCCCCAAAATCAATCGAAGCCACAATCAAATATCCATATAGAAACGTCCACAGCACTGTAATTCCAATCATTTCAATCATGATGAGGTCCCCCCTTCATTTGATGATTCCTCAAAGAAAGATTCACCCGTCTTCTCGTTCCGGTCTAATTCTTTTTGAATCGGGTTCTTTTTGAACATCTTAATCAAAACAGAAACTGTAACGGTACCTAATATGGCATAAAGAATCAAGAATAGGATAAACATCCAGCCGACCGAACTAGAAGTTGTCGCCGCTTCACCTGTACGCATGAGCCCGTATAGAATCCATGGCTGTCTTCCGATCTCAGCAAAGAACCAACCTAACTCAATTGCGAGCATAGAGAGCGGTCCACCTATCAAAATTGCACGGAGCATCCAAGGGTGAAACGAATCAAGACGACGAATATAATTCCCGAGCACGAATAGAAACGCAATCAAAGCAAGGAGCATTCCGATTCCGACCATTCCATCGAATAAGTAGTGGACGTATAAAGGAGGCTGATCTTCAATAGAAAACTCGTCGAGACCAGTCACTTCGTAGCTTGGAAGTCCTCCTGCTAAAATGGACAAGGCGTAAGGGACCTTGATCGCACCACGGACTTCATATCCACCTTCCCCATCTTGCTCTAACCACCCTCCAAGAATCAGTTCCGCCTCAGAGGAAGTCTCAAAATGCCATTCTGCCGCTGCGAGTTTTTCTGGTTGATATTTTGCTAAGTATTTTCCAGAGAAGTCACCAATAATCGCCGTCGCCATAGCAAAAATTAAAGCGACAGTCATCGTCAATCGAAGCGCACGACGATGATAGTGAACCCCTTCATGAGATAAGTCGTTACGGCGCAACAGATGAAACGCTGCGATAGAAGCAAGAACAAAAGCGGCTGTAAGGATAGCCGATGTGATGACATGCGCCATCTTCGTCGGCATCGCCGGATTAAAAATTGCTTCAATCGGATTGACATTCGCTAGCTTACCGTCGACTAAGTCAAACCCGATCGGTTGATTCATGAATGCATTTGTCGCAGTAATAAAAAAAGCTGACATGATTGCCCCAAAGGCGACCGGTATCCCTAGCAATAGATGATACCATGGGTTTTTAAAACGCCCCCATGTATACAGATAGATCCCTAAAAAGATTGCCTCAAAAAAGAAGGCGAATGTTTCCATGAAAAGGGGCAGGGCAACCGTCTGACCAGCTAAACGCATGAAGCTTGGCCATAGAAGAGAAAGTTGAAGGCCGATTGCTGTTCCTGTAACGACGCCTACCGCCACTGTCACGACATATCCTCGTGACCAACGTCTTGCGAGCAATAAATACTTTTCATCACTCCGACGAATCCCGATAAATTCTGCCAACAAAATCAACAAAGGAATCCCTACACCGAGTGTCGCGAAGATTACGTGGAACCCGAGCGTCAATCCAGTTAAAGACCGACTCATGAAAACCGGATCGTTGAACATATTTCATACTCCCCTTCTTTATTATATGCTTCTCATCATGCGAGCAAGTCCGACCAAATTTTGATTGCGGTCGCTAAAATAAGTAATGAAAGAATCCATTGGAGGATTTTTGTGTTCATTTTTTGACCGAGCTTCGCTCCAAGTGGCGACGCGATTACACTAGCAACAATCATGACAGCCGCAGGTTCGTATAACACTTGTCCCGTCGCCACTTTTCCGACTGTCGATCCAATCGATGAAATGAATGTGATGGCCAAAGATGTCGCAATTGTCACACGTGTCGGAATTTTTAAGACGAGCAACATGATTGGAACAAGAATAAAAGCCCCAGCCGCTCCGACGATACCAGACGCCAACCCTGTCACAAATGCAAGCGAGGCGGCCAGTGGTCGATTGAACTCAATCTCATCAGCTTTCTTAGATTCGTCCCCTTTTTTCGGAAGAAACATCATAATGACAGCTAATGTTGCCAATACGGCATAGACGATATTAATACCATTTTCAGACATATACGTTGATCCAAATCCACCAATCAGTCCGCCGATGAGGATACTACTCCCCATATATAAAATGAGCGGCTTATTTAAATATCCACCTTTTCGATATGCAAAAACTCCAGCGATTGTCGCAAAAAAGACTTGAATCGCACTGATTCCGGATACTTCATGCGCACTTAATGCAGCAAATCCTAGAGCCGGTGGAATATAGAGAAGCATCGGATATTTGATAATGGACCCACCGACGCCTACCATTCCTGAAATAAACGAGCCGATAAAACCGATCATAAAAATCGTCACAAACCATAACCAATCCAACATCCATCATCCTTTTCCTTATAATTTTTTTCATACTAAAACAGACCGGACGCAGAAACTCGCGTCCGGTGGGCCCTTCTGTTTCTTATTTGACGACTTCGCTTTCGTATCGGTTGTATCCACCAATCATATTGATAGCGTTAATGCCATGACGGCGTAAAATCGACGTCCCGATTGCTGAGCGTGCCCCGGACTGGCACTGCACGATCACTTGTTCAGCTTGAGGGATTTCCTCGATGCGACGATTTAATGAGCCAAGCATGATGTGTTGTGCGTCTTCAATATGACCAGCCTCCCACTCTGTCAAGTTTCGGACATCAATCAAATGAGCCCCCTGCTGAAGATACTCTCGGACATCCTTCGGTTCAATCTCTTCATATACATCATTGAACTTGACGTCTTCAGGTATCGCATATCCAGCTAAATTATCGATTCCAATCGAGCGAAGCGCGATTTTGATTGCCTCGATTTCCTCGTCTTCCGCAATAAGATAGAAAGGTGTATCATAGTCGACAATCCATCCCATCCAATTTGTAAAAGATGCGTCAAATGGCACATTTACTGTTTTTTCCAAATGTTGCACTTTGAATGGATCGGATGGACGTGTGTCGACTACAAGATGCCCATTTGACACGTAGTTTGCAATTATGTCTCCCTCCATTTTCTTGACAGCTGGCAACTCATGAACAAGCGGTACGCCGACTTTGTTCACGCGCTTCATGACGGCAAAGTATCGCGGCGGTTCCGGTTGCCCCTCGAGCAATGCCTTCATAAAGCTCGCTTCATCACTAAAACGCATCGCCCAGTTGAACTCTTTCTCATACCCGACTGTCGAAGAAGGAACAGCCCCAAGTGATTTACCACAAGCACTTCCAGCGCCATGGGCCGGCCAGACTTGAAGGTAATCCGGTAGTTGTTTAAATTTCTCGATTGATTGATACATCGCCTTCGCGCCAGATTCAGAAGTGCCTACAATCCCTGCTGCTTTTTCCAATAGATCCGGTCGCCCCACATCTCCTACGAACACAAAATCTCCCGTGAAAATCCCCATCGGTTTATCCGCGCCGCCACCTTGGTCGGTAAGCAGGAACGAGATACTTTCCGGCGTGTGTCCAGGTGTATGCATGACCTCAAACTTTAAATTACCAATCGGGAAAGAGTCCCCATCCTTCAAGAGCTGAGCTGTAATACCATCTAAATTTTCGTATTTCCAATTCTCATCACCTTCATCCGAGATGTACATAGTGGCACTAGTCTCAGCTGCGAGTTCACGTGATCCAGCGACGAAATCCGCATGGATATGCGTTTCTAAAGCTCCTACGATGTGAAGACCTTCCTTTTTCGCCGTTTCAAGATAAGGCGTAATGTTTCGCATCGGATCGACCACGATAGCCTCTCCTGTTTTTTGACAACCTACTAAATATGACGCATGTGCCAATTTTTCATCGTAAAAATAACGTAGTAACATGTGTGCGTATCCTCCTTATTTTTTGTTTATCGTTTTTTCTGACATGACTTCAATTGTGGCTTGGATATATCGTAGCCCTTGTTGTACTGAAGGTTCTTTCAACCATTTCATCATCATAAAGAGCGAAATCGGTTTTGTGTCATTCATGGCCCGTCGGCGAACCTCTTCTGCAATACTTTTAGTTTCAGTTGCTTTCTCGACCAACGGCTTCGTATAGCCTTCAAGGCGATCCGCGACGATATCTCGCGTCGATTCATCTTCATAAGCGTCTTTCATAAACATAAATAATTGTTCCATTTGTTCTATAAGCGTCAATAATAAAGGAAGTTTTTCTGTCAGCTTTATCGCACTTGTCCATGTATCGATATTCAGATTTGACGTATCCATTAACACGTCAAGCTTTTCCCGTACGGCTTGATCCATTAAACTGGCGTGCCCAAAATCAATCGCGTCCTCTACTCTTCGAAGTGATCGTTCAATCTCCGGCAAGCGGGCGGCAAGCGAAACTAATGCTTTTTCGACATCTTGCTGAGTCAAGACGCTCTCGAGAGTTTGTTCTCCGTGAACTGTAGAATTCATATTACTCCCCCTCACATCGTCCCTTTTAACATGCCGTTCCAATACATGATCGGAAGGAAATCTTTTTTCAAGATGTACATACTATGTCGCTCTTTTGCTTGATTGAACGGCATCGACTCTTGGGGAACCTTCTCATAATCAAATTCAGCGAGGATTAACTTGTTATATCCTGTGACAATCGGACACGAAGAGTAACCATCATAAGAAGCCACCACGGGCATGTTGTCGATAAGTGACAGCAAATTCGCCACAACGACCGGGGCCTGCTTACGAATCGCCGCCCCTGTTTTCGATGTGGGAAGGTTTGTACAGTCTCCAATCCCAAAAACGGTATTGAACGATTGATGTTGGAGGGTATGTTTATCAACATTGACCCATCCTCCTGCGTCACTTAAGGGACTGTTTCGAATGAATTGTGGTGAACGCATCGGTGGTGTGACATGAATCATGTCATAGCGAATTTCGAATCCACGATCTCCGTCTAAATCTTCGAATACAGCGATCTTTTCTTCAGCACGAATCTCTATTAAATTGACACGAAAATGTGTTTCGATGTCTTTTCGATCAACTACCTTCTCCAACGCGTTGCGATATTTTTCAACATCAAATATTGCTGGATTTGCCGAACCAAAAATGATTTCACTCTGATCACGAAGTCCTTTTTTCTGTAAATGGTCCTCGACGAGATACATAATTTTTTGCGGCGCCCCCCCGCATTTCACCGGAGATGCAGGATGCGTAAAAAGGGCCGTTCCGCCTTTGAACTGACGTAACGTTTCCCATGTGTAATCCACATGTTCAAACGAGTAGTTGCTACAAACTCCATTCGTGCCTAGTGATTCTTTCAAACCCTTGATTTTTTCCCAATCAATTTCAATCCCCGGCGATACGACTAAATAATCGTATTGTATCTTCCCGTGTTTAGATGTCTCTACTTGTTGCTCATTAGGTAAGAACGTGGTCACTCTATCTTGTAACCACTCAGCCCCTTCTGGAATCAACGTTTCCATATCACGTTCTGATTCTGACTTCTGGGCAGCACCAGCTCCCACAAGTGTCCAGAGCGGTTGATAATAATGTTTTTCAGCCGGATCGATTAATAACACCTCTCCGTTCAAGCTCTTTCGTTCTCTCAACAGACGCGCAGCGACACTGATTCCTCCTGTCCCAGCGCCAATAATAACGACTCGAAAACGCGTTTTCATGGAACTCCCCCTCTTTTGTTTTTCTCTCTGATTGATATCATCTCTTTTGAACAAACTACAACAATCAACCATGAGATTTATCACATTACTATCTTAGTTGAAAGCGCATGCAAGACACATAGGGGGATTCCCTCAATTCGACACGAGCCATACCCTTATCAGAGAATTCTGAGGAAGGTATGGCTCGTTTATAACTTTAAATTTCCTTTTTACAGAAATACCAATCTACACACTCGTATCGTGGGTCTTTTGCCCGTTCTTCAGCTTCTTTCTGTGTCTTAGGCGGTTTGACAATGACTTTATCACCTTTCACCCAGTTTGCAGGGATTGAAACCATATGTTCGTCCGCAGTTTGAAGTCCGTCGAGCGCACGCAAAATTTCTTGCATATTGCGTCCTAAGCTCAAAGGATAGTAGATGATTGTACGTACTGTTTGATTCGGATCAATGATAAAGACCGCTCGTGACGCCTCCGTTGTCCCGCCTTCTGGCATCAACATCCCGTAGTCCGTTGCGACTTTTTGATCAAGGTCTGCAATGATCGGGAACGTCAATTCGACACCGAACTTCTCTTTTACATTCAAAACCCAAGCAATATGAGATGACACACTATCAACACTGAGACCGATCAAGTCAGTATTGCGAGCTTTAAGTTCAGGGTAGATTTCTTGAAAAGCAATAAATTCTGATGTACAAACAGGAGTGAAGTCAGATGGGTGTGAGAAAAGAATCCACCATCTTCCTTCAAAGTCTTTATTCGTGAGCGTCCCATGCGTGGTTTTCGCTTCAAATGCTGGAGCTTGTTCACCGATGCGAGGCATTGGTTTAATAATTGTTTCATTCATAAATGATAATTCCTCCTACTTGATAATTTATATTACATGATAATTATTATCGATAATCACTTCTTCGTATATAGGGGTATTCCCTCAATTGTCACGTAGACCTTTGCATATGTTGAGCCAAGCCGTTATCGATATGGATATAATGGGTACCAAAGAGTTGTCAGAAATTCGTTTTTTATGTGTAACACTCTCGTTGCCCTTGAATGTTTAAATCGCATAATAATCGAGATGACAGCTTTTTTAAATGTGTTTGTTAAGAGATGGATAAAAATGCATTGGAGGAATTTATGATGGCAAGTCAGATTGCATTGGACACACTGAACAAAGAAGTTGCGAACTACGGACTACTCTATGTCAAATTACACAACTACCATTGGTATATTAGCGGCCCACACTTTTTCACATATCATGAAAAGTTGGAGGAACTATACAAATTAACCGCTGAACTTTATGATGACGTGGCTGAGCGTCTTCTTATGAATGATGGAACACCTTACGCAACGATGAGAGAATACCTTGATCATGCAACGTTAAATGAAGGTGACCGTAATAATTCTACGGATATGATGATTGAAGAAATAATCGAGGACTTTAAAGCGATTCGTAAAGAGATGCAAGAAGCCATGGAGCAATTCGAAGATGGAGATGAAGCCATCGAGGATACTTTTGTATCACACATCGAACAACTTGAAAAAGAAATCTGGATGCTCTCTACAGCACTAGGCAAAAAAACGAAGTTATGATGATTTACTATTTGGTAGAATGATACTGTTTTTAATAACTAGATAGGTGAACATAAAAGACTATCGTGCACTCAGAATACATTTGAGGCAGCGTAGACATAAAAATGGTACACAGAAGCAAACGACGACTGTGTAAAAACATAAGAGACTGAGCGTCTATACGAAAATTGGCAACACGAACGATAAACCTCCGCTCTATAACACACAAGCTCTCTCGCTTCAGCTTTCTGCTGGGCAAGAGGGCTTGTTGTCAGTTCGCGTAATGAATCTGTTGCCCGGTGACGAGCGGGTAAACAATCAGCCGCGTCCCGTCTAAGTCTTCATTGAACAGCGACACGGCCGTGATCTGGCTGTTCTCATACGTTTGATAGTAGTAGATGCCTCGGTCCATATTGCAGCAAGACGAGTAGGTCGTATATTCGAACGTCCCATCTGCTGCCTCGTTCAGCCCCCGTGTCTGCATCACGGTGTCCAACAGCTTGAAGAACTGGCTGACGCTCTCGGACTCGGCCTGCCCGGAGACCGAGTTGAATTTGGCGAACGTCGCTCGTACGAATCGCGACGTCGACGATAAGTCCCCGGGTAACCCATGACCGCCTAAGCCGAGGCAATACGGTTCGAGCTCGAGTGCTTTCGCAAACGTGTTGTCCGGTAGCTTCGTCGACACATGACGGTAGTCGTTCAAATTGAACAGTTGATAGTCGAACGACGGATTGTTCGTCAACACGCCGACCGGATTGTCGTACACACGCAATCTATTTTTAAGTGGTTCCACGACGATCGACTGCTGTTGGTCGGCAATCAGCCAATGGAGCGGGTGAAGCCGAAGTACGTCGCTGAAATCGATGTTGACTAAGTTGATCGTCTCGAGTCGTTGCTTCACCTCGCCCACCGTGGCACACTGTCCGAGTATCCAAGGGATGAACTCGAACGGAGACACATTGTCTAACCCGCTCGCCTCCGGTTTGAAGTCGGCGTTGCCCGGAAAATTAAGACCGGCCATACTGAGACCCGATTCATTTGTCGCATCATAATAGAGCGGATAGTCGTCGACGATTGTCGCCATCCCGATCATCGCGTAATGATGAGGGGCATCGTCGACTCGTCTATATTTAAAGGGATAGTTCCTGGGCGTGATCGTCACTTGCTCGTGATAAGAGACGTTCAGGTCAAGATTGCGTCCGAAATAGTGGTCTTTTGTCGAATACGTGATGGCTGTACACATAACAGGACTCCTTCCGTTCAAAAACAGACAACGACACTCTTTGGTCTATTCACGTTATCCGGGGACTTCAACCACAGATCCTGACGACAAAAGACCGGTCAAGCTGTCGCTTTACCGGTCTCGCTCGCTATGTTATACGTGACGTTCGACAGAAGGTTCCAGGTCTTGAAAAAACCAGAGACCAAAGCCCTTTAATCCGAAGACGAGCGCCAGTCCGTAATGCATGAGCGCGCGCAACGAATAGTCGATTGTCTCGACCCGAAACGAGATGAAGAACCCGATCATCAACGCGACAATCACGACGCGAAGCGTGAACGTACTTGCTTGTTCCCCGATGGCTTTCCCCGTCGCGTCACCCTGTGAATACGCCACGTCATGGCGCCAATAATAAAAAACTAACGCGAACGACATCAAAGTACTTTGAGGCACGTCCCCGAGCAGGAGTTCCACTACGACCATCCCGAGCATAACGCCCGTCCCTAGTTTCAGTACGTCTTGGTTCGAAAACTTCTCCCGAACACGAAGCATTACCGAACGCTTCTTCATAACACGATAAACCCGACCGTCAATAGTCCATACATGAAGCCAAGGACAATCACGCTGATGGCAATCGATTTATATTGCGGATACTTATGTAACACGACCGCTCCCGCGATGATGTGAATAAACGCGACGATGAACGTCAAAATGGCAAAGCCCATTTGGTTCTTCCTCTCTTCTAAAAAAATAAATAGAAATTCATGGGAATTCATCCGTTTCCCGGTACAATAAAGAATGCATTTATTATATCAATTTTTGGAAAGAAGGCACACCACACCATGAATTATTCACGTACCGATTTAACGACTGAGGAAATGCTCCTCGTCAACAGCGAAGTCGAGAAAAAGAAACGCAATCTCGTCGTTGCGTATTTGCTTTGGCTCTTCCTCGGCGCTTTAGGCGCTCACCGCTTCTATTTCAAGAAAACAGGAACAGGCATTGCCATGCTCTTGATGGTCGTTTTGACGATTGGTTTCGGTGCTATCATCACAGGCATTTGGGCACTCGTCGACGCGTTCCTCATGCCTGGTTGGCAGCAACGTGAAGTCGAGGCAATCGAAAGTGAAACGATCGCTTCGTTGAAAACTCGCACCGAGCAACAAGTAGCCTTTTAACGATCAGACGGCCACGCAAGCGCGCGGCCGTCTTTTGGTTAGAAACTATTCTCTTTTAAGTAGAACGCGAAATTGCGATGTTGCCGCTCTTTCGTCGCGTAATGAATCCATAACCAGGCGAGCGACTCGAGTTCACGGGCAAGCTTCAAGTGGTGGAGCGTATGCGCGTCGAAGCCGATCTTCGAGGCCAAGCCTTGAACGGCCCGAACCGCCTCCTGATCGTCCCCGGCGATGAACATCATCGACTTGTTCGGATTCTCCAAGGTCTCGACCCCGGTCTGATTGAACGCCTTGACGATACGGACGTGCGGGGCCAAGTCCTGCAGATGTTCGGCCCCCGACTTCCCTTCCGGCCGCTCAATCGCGTCAAACTCTTTCGCGATCGGGTTCGTCACGTCGATAACAATCTTATCGTCCAAATCCCGGAGTGACTGAATCAAATCGATCGCCGCCGCGAACGGTGTCGTCAGTAACAGAACGTCACTGTTTGACGCCACTTCTTGGAGCGACATCGTTCCCTCTCGTTCCGTCCGAGTCCCGTATAACACGTCATAGCCGACGTCCTCGAACTTGCGGCCGAGCGTACGCCCGACCTTGCCGGCTCCTAATATCCCGATCTTCATGTATCGAGTCCCCCTTATAATTCTTCGTCCGTCCGCGTAATCGTCCCACCGAGTTCGCTCGCGAGCCCATCGAGCACCGAATGGTCAAACTCTTCCCCGATCCCCATCACACCGGTCTGCCCGGGCTCGATGTTGCCGACGGTCCGTTTGAACGTCTCTTGAATGCTTTGGACGTGCTTCAAATCTTTCGTCCCACCGATCAGTCCGCCGGTGAGCGTCCCGAACAGAATCCCGAACGGACCCCCGAGAATCCCAACCGCCATCCCGATCAACGCGCCTTTCGTCGACTTCGTCACCGGTTTCAGCTGCACCGCGTCCTCAAATGAAAACGCCCCGTTGTCCTCACGCTTGATGACGACGAGTTGTTCGAACCCGATAAGCCCGTCGGCGTGATATTTTTTCAACTTGCTGAACGCCTGATACGAAATCGACTCTTCTGGAAACGTGAACGTAACGATATGGTACGGCTGTTTTTCCTTCTTACTCATGTTGGCTCCTCCTTTTACACATACAGGGACACATCAGCTTTCCTTTAGTTCTTCCCCGGGTTCAGACGAAAAAAAACCTAGTCCGAAGACTAGGCATTCAAGGATGTTTCTCATTCAATTCATAATGCGAGTACGGGATACAGAGCGGCGTCCCGTACAGCGGGTCTTTCGTGACGACGACTTTTAAGCCGAAGACGTCGTTCATGAACGTCTCATCGACGACGTCGTTCGGATCGCCTTGACGGTAGACGTTGCCGCCCGCGAGTGCGATGACGTGATCAGCGTAACGACAAGCGAGATGCAAGTCGTGGAGCACCATGATGATCGTCTTGCCTTCCAACCGGTTCAACCGGTACATTAAGTCGAGGATCTCGATTTGGTGCGACATGTCGAGATATGTCGTCGGCTCATCGAGAAGGATCGTCTCCGACTCTTGGGCCAAGGCGAGGGCGATCCAGACGCGCTGCTTCTGCCCACCCGACAAGTTGCTGACGAGCGTGTCTCGAAGCGAGACCGTGTCTGTGAAGGCGAGCGCCCGCTCGACGGCGCGCTCATCGTCTTCCGAATAGCGCTTGAAGAACGTCTGGTACGGGTAACGGCCGAAGCGGACGAGCTGTTCGAGGGTCAGGCCGTCCGGAGCGACGTTCACTTGCGGCATGAACGCCATGAGCCGGGCCGCTTCCTTCGCCCGGTAAGCGTCGAGCGGCTTATCGCGGAACGAGACCGTGCCTGCTAAAGCGTTGCGCTGCCTGGCGAGCGTCGATAAAAGCGTCGACTTCCCGCACCCGTTCGCGCCGATGAGCACGGTGATCTTTCCGTGTGGGATCGAGAACGTCAAATCGTCGAGCACCGTCTTCTGTTCATAGCCGATGGCGACTTGCTGTAAATCAAATGTATTCATCTCATGCTTCCTTTCATCATACGGCGAAGTAAATAGAAGAAGTACGGCGCACCGATGACGGCTGTCATCACACCGGTCCGGAGCTCATACGGATAAAAGATCGTCCGCCCGATCGCGTCCGCCAACACGACGATCGTCGCCCCGACGAGGAGCGTCGCCCAAACATAAGGCAGTTTCAATCCTTGACGGGCGATGTGCGGTGCCATCAGTCCGACGAAGCCGATGGCGCCGACGAAGGCGACACCGATGCCGGCGAGTAAACACGACAACAAGAGCGTCCCCCGTTGGATCCCGCGCACCGGCACCCCGATGCTCGTCGCAACCGCCTCACTGATGTGGAGCGGCCGGACGTGCCGTTCAATCAAGAAAGCGGCAAGTAAAAACAGGATCGCGAGCGGGACCATGATCGTCAGTTGCTTCCACGTCGCTGCGTACACCGTACCGGTCAACCATTGTTGAATATCGTTCTTCCGATAAACGTTCGAGGCGAGCATCATGAACTGGACGAGCCCTTGCGAGAAGATGCTGATCCCGATCCCGATGAGTGCGAGTCGGACCGGCGGGACGCCGCGCTTCAATAAATAAAACAGAAACGCCCCGACCACGAGTGCCCCGGCAAACGAGGCGAACGGGATATAGGCGAGCGGGACGGACAACTGATTCGTCCGCTCGTCGGTGAAGACGGTAAAGAACGTCGCCGTCGCCACCCCGGCCCCACCGACGATCCCGAAAATCTCGGGTGAGGCGAGTTCGTTCTTGATGGTCAACTGTAACAAATGCCCGCTGACGGCGAGACAGGCCCCGGCGGTGATCGCCATGAGCACGCGCGGCATCCGGAACTCGTAGACGATGAGCTCCGCGAACGCGTCACCCGATCCAGCGAAGAGTGCCCCGAGTGACCACGGCGTCAAAAACGTTTCTCCGATGGCGAGACCTAAATAAATGGCAATGATGAGACCGATAAGTAAAGCAACCGCCAAGACGACTTCACGCCTCCTGAGCGTGAACGAGAACGGTCCTTTTCGAAAACTGTATGATTTCATGACTTAAAGACTCCTTGTCTAGCACTGACGAGATAGATGAAGAAAGCTCCACCGATGACGGCGAGCACGACACCGACCGTGACTTCGCGGGGGAATAAAATGATACGTCCGAAAATATCGGCCGCGAGCAACAGTACACTTCCGAGCAGGGCGCTCCCGAGCAACCTCGCGAAAAACGCCGTACCGAACATGTACCTAGCGAGGTGCGGGGCGAGCAATCCGACAAAAGCGATCGGACCGGCCAGCGCGACACCGAACGCCGACAAGATGACGGCGAGCGTCACGGCGACGAACTTCACAACCCCGACGTTTTGACCGAGCGAACGGGCGACTTGATCACCGAGCGACAACGTCTCAAGTTCTTTACTGATGAAGATGACGAGCACGGTCGCGCCAATCATCCATGGCAAGAGCGTCGTCACGAGCGTCAGCGATCGTCCCGCGACCGACCCGGTCAGCCAAAATAGCACTTCGTCGAGCGCCCCTTCCTCATACGCGATAATCGATTGGGTGAACGAGCTGAACAGCGCCGCGAGCGATGCGCCGGCGAGCGTCATATACATGACGTTGCCACCGTTCGCGCTGAGGAGATAGACGATGACACCGGCGATGAAAGCGCCAATGAGTGCGGCCGTCGTGAACGAGGCGATGCTGCTGAACCCGAACAACGTCACGAGCACTATGGCAAGACTCGCCCCGGCGTTGACGGCCAAAATATCGGGTGACGCGAGCGGGTTGCGCGTCACAAGTTGAAACAAGAGTCCGGCCAAGCCGAGGACACTCCCGACGACGAGAGCGACGGCGGTCCGCGGAATCCGGTTGTCCTCTAAGGCGATCATCGCCTTTGAAGATACGTCACCGCCTAAGCCGAGCACGTCTTCGTGACCGACCGGGATGACGCCGACCCGTAAACTGATATAACTCAAGATTGGTAATGCAATGATCAAGGCAAATAGTTTGATCCACGGTTTCATCATTTCCTCACTTCTTTCCTCCCCTACCATAGCAAAATCTCGCTGTTAGAAAAAGGGGTTGACAGTGATAATCATTATCACTTATAGTCGGGAAGGAAAACTTACTATACAAAGGAGACTTTATTCATATGAAAAAACTTGGATTAGCGTTACTTACGCTCTGTCTGACCGTTGTCCTCGCTGCTTGCGGCGGGTCGGAAGAGGCGACCAACTCGAACGAATCAGAAGAAGCAGCGACACGCACGGTCGAGCACGCCATGGGCACCGCTGAAGTCCCAACAGAACCGAAACGCGTCGTCGTCTTGACGAACGAAGGGACCGAGGCGTTGATCGCCCTCGGTGTCAAACAAGTCGGTGCCGTCAAATCATGGAACGGTGACCCGTGGTACCCGCACATCGAGTCTGAGATGACAGATGTGACAGAAGTCGGGACAGAGAGCGAGGTCAACCTCGAGGCGATCGCGAAACTCGAGCCAGACCTCATCATCGGTACGAAACTTCGCCAAGAGAACATCTATGACAAGCTGAACGCGATCGCACCGACGGTCATGTCAGAGACGCTCAAAGGCGACTGGCAAGAGAACTTCGCGCTTTACGCGAACGCCCTCAATCTCGAAGACAAAGGAAAAGACGTGTTAGCTGACTACGACCAACACGTCGAAGACACGAAAACTGAGCTCGGCGACGCCGTGAACAAAGAATTGTCGGTCGTACGTTTCCTTCCTGGCGCGTCACGCATCTACTTCACGGACAGCTTCTCAGGCGTCATCTTAGGCGACGTCGGCGTCAAACGCCCGGCGTCACAAGACCGCACGGAATTCGCTGAAGAAGTCACGATGGAACGCATCCCGGAAATGGACGGCGACCATATCGTCTACTTCACATATGGCGGTGCGGACGGATCGAAAACGGCCGAAGAATGGCAGTCAAACCAGCTTTGGAAAGACTTGAAAGCCGTCAAGGCCGGTAAAGTGACCGAAGTGAGCGACGATACGTGGAACACGTCAGGCGGCGTCTTGTCAGCCAACGAAGTGCTCGACGAACTCGTCACCATCTTGAAATAAGCACAAGCGCGCCAAATCGGCGCGCTTTTTTCAATACACATATGGTAAAATTTACATATCAAATTCGAGATGGGAGTCTACTTGATGCAACGTGCACTTCGAAAATCCGCGACCGACCGTTCTCTCGCCGGTGTCTGCGGCGGCATCGCCGAGTACTTCGGCATGTCCTCGCTCGGCGTTCGGTTACTCTTTCTTATCATGCCCGGAAACATCCTCGTCTACATCATCCTCGCCAACTCGATGCAGGACGCGCCACGTTACCTATGAAAAAAAAAGATTCGAAAGCGGCTGCTTTCGAATCTTTTGCGTTATGCGTTGACTTTGTCTTTCATCGCCGCGAGCGCCCCACTGTTGATGAAGTGCCACGGCTTGTTGTAGTGCGGTTGGAAGAAGAAGTCGACGTAAGCGAGCTCTTCGACCGTCATCTCGTTTTGGATCGCGAGCGACAACGTGTTGACCGCTTGCGTCATATCCGCTTTCGAGAGCACTTGTCCCCCGACGACACGGTGTGTGCCGACTTCATAGACAAGTTTGAACTGGACCGGCTCCGCCGTCGGCATGAACTCAGGGCGGTACGCGTCCTCGATCACGACACTCTCGACGTCGAGGCCGAACAATCCGGCCGCTTCTTCCGTGAGGCCTGACGAGGCGATGTTCCAGTCATAGAGACGAAGACCCGACGTTCCTTGCGTACCTTGGTAACGGACACGCGGCGTGACGAGGTTCTCGGCGACGAGCGTACCCATGCGGACGGCGTTCGTCGCGAGCGGGATGTAGGCGTGTGTGCGCGCCGGGTTGTAGTAGACGGCACAGCTGTCACCGGCTGCGAAGACGTCCGGGTTGCTCGTGCGCATATATTCGTCGACGATGATGGCACCGTTACCGAGCATATCGACTTGTCCTGCGAGCAGTCCCGTGTTCGGACGGAAACCGACACATAGAATGACGAGGTCGGCCTCGAACTCACCTTTGTCGGTCACGACGTGCGTGACGTTGCCGTCTGTCCCGCGGAACGCTTCGACCGTTTGGCTGAGCTCGAGATCGATGCCGCGTGACGTCATGTCGGCTTCAAGTTGGTCCGTGAACGACTTGTCGAGGTACTTGTTCAAGATGCGGTCAGCACTGTCGATGAACGTGACGTGCTTGCCGTACACTTCGAACGCCTCGACGAGCTCGACGCCGATATAGCCGGCACCGATGACGGCGATATTTGTCGCACCCTTCGCCCGCTCGATGATGCGCTGAGCGTGGCCATAGTTTTTGCAAAGTTCGATCCCAGTCATCTCGATGCCAGGCAGCGTCGGGACGATCGGCCAAGATCCTGTCGTCACGATCAAACGGTCGAACGTGTCATATACGTCTTCACCCGTCTCGAGGTTTTTGGCGTGGACCGTCTTCGCTTCCGCATCGATGTTCAACACGTCATGCTTCATGCGCATCGTCGCGCCGAGTTCTTCGAGCTCGGTCGGTGATGAGTAGAACAATTCTTCAGCGCGTTTGACGACGCCGCCGACGTGGAGGGCGATCCCACACGAGAGGAAACTGACGTTGTCGTTCCGCTCATACACGGTGATGTCGAGATTCTCGTGCTTGGCGAGTAAGCCTTTGACTGCTGCTGTTCCTGCGTGTGTACATCCGATGACTGCGATTTTCATATGGTAGTCTCTCCTTTGAGTTGTAGGCAAGTTAGTGTTTGTGACAAATATCACATTCGCTTTCTGAACTTAGTGTACTATTTCACAAGAAGGTTTGACAATCCCTTTGCTCAGTTTTTCACGTAATTATGTCTAAAGTTTGAACGCCGGTTGTGACGACAAAAAACCGTTCCTCGGCAGGAACGGTTTTGATCATGAATTGGACGTGCGTCTCGCTTTCATCCAGTGGTAGATGACGACACCGATATATGTGACGAGACCCATCACATACAATATAAAGCCGTACAAGATCCAGCCCAGGGCGTCCCACCCGCGGACGAAGACGAGTCCGATGATACACGACACGTATCCCACGACGAGCAGCGTCAACGAGAAGGCAAGTCTCCGCTTGAATGGCGACTTCCAAAAGTTCAGCACGGCAATCAACAGAATTGTCGTCAACACACCGATGATGATGAGCTCATCCCCGTAGTACTCCCAAGTCATCGTTTCTCCCCCTGACGTGTGTTTGATTGGTTTCATATGAGCATGTACTTCCTTGTTGCAGAAAAAGCGTTTACGACCAATATCACTTTGAACATGTAGTTTCAGTACGACAGTTTGCGACCAAAAAGCACCGTTATGCCAACCGTGATACGTGCCAACCGACAAGGAGAAACAGTCCGATCAACACGATGGCCAAGCCCCTTTTCAAGATACTTCCAGTTTAGCGCACTCGCATTAAAAAAACACCACGTCTCATGACGTAGTGTTCACTTCTCATTCATTTGCTTCATCAAATCCATCTGTTCTTTCACCATCGCCTCTTTCTCACGTCGGAGCACACCGCGGTACGTCATGCGTGAGATCGATAAGCTGATCTCATATAGGAAGAAGAGCGGCAGCGACACCATGAGGTGCGACGTCAAATCCGGCGGCGTGATGAATGCCGCGATGACGAACAAGGCGAAGTAGGCGTACTTCCGAATTTTTGAGAGGAAGTACGGCGTCACGACACCGATGCGCGTCAAGAACATCGTCACGACCGGCAACTGGAACAACAGTCCGAACGGGATTGTCAGTTGCAACAGGAACGTGAAATAGTTCGTCGCCCCGATGATTTGCGTCAGACCGAGGTCTTGCCCGAGGTCCGTCGAGATATCGAGGACGAGCGGGAACAACCAATAGTAGGCGAATGCGAGACCGATGAGGAACAAGATAAAGATGACCGGGATATAGGCGAGCGTCCATTTTCGTTCATTCGGATGCAGACCAGGTGCGACGAACGCCCACAGTTGATACAGTAGAAATGGACCAGACGCGACGAGCCCGATGACGAGCGCCAAGTTCAAGTAAATCATGAGCGGGTCCGCGACCCCAAAGGCGTTCAGCTCGAGCCCTCGTTCGACGAGGTCCGCCTGCAGATAGGCGAGCACGTATTTGACACTCGGCAAAGCGATCAGAAAGAAGGCAAAGACGACAAATGCCGACAGCATCAGTCGTCTCCGCAGCTCTGTCAAGTGATCGGACAGTGCCCGTTCTTGATCAGGTTGATGGCTCATGGCTTACTGCTCTTTCTTCTCAATTTCTTTCTTGTCGGTCTCGTCGTGCTCTTTCATCATACCGTTCGTGGCATTTTTGAACTCACGGAGCGTCTGCCCCGCTGCCCGGCCGAACTCTGGCAATTTCTTCGGCCCGAAGAGGATGAGCGCGATGATGGCGATGACGAAAATACTGACGCCACCTGGGATACCGACGACGAGTGATGATTGTAGAAATTCCATTATTGATGGACCCCCTCAGCGGATGGATAGTGTTGCATAAAGTAAATGAGCGACTGGAGTTCGATCGACAAGTCGATATGATGGACGCGGACCGTGTCCGGTACAGTCAATCGCGCCGGCGTGAAGTTCAAGATCCCTCGAACGCCATAGCGGACCAAGTCATCGGCAACCGGCTGCGCGTAAGCGGACGGGACCGTGAGGATGGCGACATCGATTTTGTTTTGCTTCATGATTTGTTCCATCTCATCGACGTGATGAATCGGGACACCTGACATCGTCGTGCCGACTTTTGTCTCGTCTGCGTCGAACCCGACGACGATATGTGTGTTATTGTTTTTAAGGAAGTTATAGTTGACGAACGCTGTCCCGAGATGACCGACCCCGACCAAGGCGACGTTCGTGATCTCGTCTTGATTCAGCGTCTTACGGAAAAAGTCTAACAGATACTGTACGTTATAGCCATATCCCTTTTTACCGAGCGCACCGAAGTATGAGAAGTCACGGCGAATCGTTGCCGAATCGACCTTGACCGCCTCGCTCAGTTCAGCAGAAGACACACGCTGTTTCCCTGACGAATGTAGGCTTTGGATAAACCGATAGTATAGTGGCAACCGTTTGGCTGTCGCTTGCGGAATCTTTGGTTCGTTTTGACTCAACGGAAAGAGCCTCCTTTTTACGACGCGTTTCAAACGAATCTGATTTCATACACCTTGATTGTAAACGAATTCACATAAGCACTCAATGAATATACCTGAAAAGGGGAAGAAATAAAGTATACTAAACAGAGAGAAAGGGGTTTTTTCACTTGATCCTACTGCAAGTCAACAACTTATCCAAATCGTTCGGCGTCGAGCCGATTTTAGAGAATGTCAAACTAGAAATCCAAGAAGGCGAACGCGTCGCCCTCGTAGGCCGCAACGGCGCCGGCAAGTCGACGCTGTTAAAAGTCATCGCCGGCGAGTACAATTATGACTCGGGCGACATCATGAAGCCAAAAGACGTGACGATCGGCTATCTCGCCCAAGACTCGGGGTTAGAATCGAACGAGACGATGTGGAACGAGATGCTCACCGTCTTCACCGATTTGATCGAACAAGAGAAGACGCTCCGCCAGATGGAGCAAGACATGGGCTCGGAGCGGATCTTGAACGACCCGGCCGCCTACGAGCGTCTGCTCGCGGCGTATGACGAGGAGCAGCACACGTTCAAAGACCGCGGCGGCTATCAGTATGAAGCGACGATCCGCTCGATCTTGCACGGGATGCGGTTTTACCCGGACGACTTCGAACGTCGGATCGACACGCTCTCAGGCGGACAGCGGACACGTCTTGCCTTAGCGAAGATGCTCCTGCAAAGCCCGGACCTGCTCATCTTGGATGAGCCGACGAACCATTTAGACATCGAGACGCTCAGCTGGCTCGAGAAATATTTGAGCGGCTATAAAGGTGCCGTCCTCATCGTCTCCCACGACCGTTACTTCCTCGACCGCGTCGTCTCGGTCGTCTACGAGCTGTCACGCAACCGCAGCCGCCGCTTCGTCGGGAACTATACAAAGTTCCTCGAGCAGAAGGCCGCGCTTTACGAGCAAGAGAAGAAGCAGTTCGAGTCGCAACAAGAAGAGATCGCCAAGATGCAAGACTTCATCCAACGGAACATCGCCCGGGCAACGACGACGAAACGCGCCCAAAGCGTCCGCAAGCGGCTCGAGAAGATCGACCGTATGGACGTGCCGGACGGTGACGAACGGAGCGCGGTGTTGTCGTTCTCGATCAAACGTCAAAGCGGGAACGATGTGTTGAGCGGCAGCGACCTCGCCATCGGCTACGAGGAACCGATCGCACAACACTTACGTTTCCAACTGCAGCGCGGCGAGTCGGTCGCCCTCGTCGGCCCGAAC
The DNA here is from genome assembly GCF_004337045.1 of Exiguobacterium sp. SH5S4. Lineage (NCBI taxonomy): Bacteria > Bacillati > Bacillota > Bacilli > Caryophanales > Exiguobacterium > Exiguobacterium sp. SH5S4. The sequence goes on along the minus strand of NZ_SJUQ01000017.1, from coordinate 11,014 downwards.
GGGGTCGGCAAATCGACGCTCCTCAAAGTGTTGACGAAACAACAACCACCCCTCACCGGTGACATCCGCTACGGTACCGGCGTCGAGATCGGCTACTACGACCAGGAACAACAGAACTTGTCGGACACGAACCGCGTCATCGATGAGATTTGGAACGACTGGCCGCTCATGCGCGAGCAAGAAGTCCGCAGTCTGCTCGGCCAGTTCTTGTTCAGCGGGGACGACGTCATGAAACGCGTCCAAGAACTATCCGGCGGCGAACGGGCCCGGCTGACGCTCGCCAAGCTCAAGCTCGAGCAACCGAACTTGCTCGTCTTGGATGAGCCGACGAACCACTTGGACCTCGACTCGAAGATGATCCTCGAGAACGCGCTCGTCGACTATCCCGGGACGATCTTGTTCGTCTCCCACGACCGTTACTTCATCGACCGGCTCGCGACGCGTGTCTTAGAGATCACGCCGAACGGCATCGATGAGTACCTCGGCGACTACTCGTACTACGTCGAGAAGAAAGAAGAGCTCGAGGACCTCGCCCGGCTCGCCCGCGAGGAGACGAAACAAGTCGTCGTCAAGAAGCAGCGCGCCGACAAAGAACAGCAGCGCGAAGAGCGCCGGTTGAAGCAGCGGGTCGAAGAGATCGAGCTGACGATCGAGCGCCACGAAGCGAGGCTAGAAGAAATCGAGCAGCTGTTGTGCGAACCGGACGTGTTCAACGACTTCGCTCGCGCCCAAGAACTGTCGACCGAGTCCGACGCGACGAAAGAGTCGATCACGGAACTGTTCGCAGAATGGGAGGAACTCCATTCATGATGCGTTCCCGTGCCATGCGGATCGATTGGATGCATGCGTTCCTGACCGGATTCGTCTACATCGTGCCGAGCGGGACCGAGTATATCTCGGAACTCATCCGTGGCGAGGCGACGAACGTCCCAATCATTTTATTTTACTTCCTGCCGATTGTCGTCGGGTTTATCATCCAAACATGGTCCGGTATCATCATCAGCCTGTTCAGCGGTCTCCTTATGAGCACGCTGTTCATCCGGCTTGTCATTTGGCCGATCGATGTCACGGTGCATAGCTTTTATGCGCCTGGCTCGGTCTGGGGCCACTTTTATCGAGAGACGCTGTTCATGTGGGTGCTCGCGTTTATCGTCTACGTCGTGAGCCGGGTGAATATGTGGTATCGAAATAATTATCGACAACCGAAAAACTGACGAAAGAGCGCCAATCCGCGTATAGCGGAAGGCGCTCTTTTATTATGATCGAGTATGCTGTTTGAACGTAAAACCCATCGTTAAAAAGATGTAGGGGAATGCCAACAAAATTAAATGGAAATATCCTATACTACCAAAGATGACTTCATCTTGTGCCGGATCAGACATCTCGTCTAAGTAAATGCCTAGGCTGTAGCTATACCAAATCACGTAAGCATAAAAGAATGCTGAAATACCGTAAATAATCTTTCCAATAAGATTTGTTTTACTCGTAGTCACCCCTACTAAAAGAAGGATTGGATAGAGGATTAGCAACGCGATTACAATGAAAAATAACGAATCTGGTTCAAAGTATTGAATGTTCATAGTTTACCTCGCCTTTAATAGTCTGGATTACAAAGTGCTTTATACGTATCCAACAATGAAACATCCGGTCGATTCGTATCTAGATTCCAAGATGATTTCCAAATCGTAGTCGGGTTAACTGCATGACAGATAAATTGATCTTTGAGCTTCGGGCGGTTTGCCGTACTTGTCGCTTGATACGAAGCGTCTGCTACAACTTCAGACCACATCTGTTTTCCGATGGCAGTTGACCCAAAAACGCCTAATAATGCGCCACCCAAAGTATAGCTAGCTGTAATATACGTTCGTGCACATGTCCGTGGATATACAGAAAAAGTATTAGAGTCCGTATACTTCGACGCTGTATTATCGATTGTATCCGAGCAGAACAATGGATCAGCGACTAAAGGATAATCCGTTCCTTCATAATCAATATGTTGGATCAACTGTTGGTCTTTAATCTCATAATATGTTTCGACTTCGTTTCCATTACTGTCTTTCGCCTAAGGGGAGCCAATGAAGACCTCTACCTCACCTTTTTCATTCACAATTTTGTACTCTCCATCTTCGTGAATAATTCGACTACCTTCAGTAATGTCTAAATCTAAGACATATTCTTTTGGCGACTCAGTTGATTCAATGTTGTAGAGGATTTGGACACCTCCTACTAAAGCCACATTTTCAATAGAATACTGTTCTTCTTTGTTTCTGAAAATCACTTTCCCTTCTTCTGTTTTATCGAATTCTAAATTTGAGTCTTCATGTATAATACTAAACTCATCACTTTCTTTCGTCATCGTAACTGATGGATTAGTGAAAAATACTTCAATTTCATTAAGCTGATCCGTATCGTTTACTAAACGATCCTCTTCAATCGAATCTACTTCTGCGTCTGGACGCAATTTCGATTCGCTCCCCCCTGTAGATGCGTAAGCTGGATGTGCTGTCCCCAGTATTGTAAATAAAGCCAAACTACTCATACATGCTTTCATTATAAAACCTTTACTCAACGTTGTGTCCCCCTACTATATAAGCTTTATATTTTGGGAAAAGACAAATATCGGCAGTTCAATCATCTGTTTTCTCTATTCTGCCCATGTCTTTCCCACCACTCTAATAGTATTCAAGATTGCTAATCAATTTTCTAGATGTCTTTTTTATCAAAACAAAAAGGACAATAGTACAACAATTTTCTTAGGTCATGAAAAATATACTAGGCTTATGGCCCTCAAAGTAACCATTTCCCATTTTTGTGATTATAATTTCATCCAGAGTCCACTATTAAAAAGATCACCATAAAGTGACGAGCCCGGTTCATCCGACTGTCAGATAGACTATGTAAACGAACAACAGAAAGTAGGTGAAATCAATGGAGTAGACTAAAAATATCCGCTTGATGGATTATGAATTGCGTCCCATCCATGCGCACATATTATTGGCCGGCTGACTATCGATACTCACTTGGCGCATTTTCTATAAAGTCTACCGTAGTTGCAGTTCTTTTCTCGTCGTCACGTTCTTCATCGAAGACAAATGAAAAAGGCTCACAGAGACGGACAATATCCGTTTCTGTGAGCCTTTTTTAGAAGTAGCGCAACGGTTGGAACCCGCGCGTGTGGAAGTCGAGCTTGATGCCGTCTTCCGTGATAAAGAACACGTACTCGTTCGTATCGACGTCGCGGACGAACACTTTATAAAACGTCAGCGTCTCTTCGCGGTTCGTCACATAACGGGCCTCATGGGCCGAGATGACTTGCGCGAACAGTTGTTGTTCGTCGAACTCTTTGACGAGCGCATCGAACTTGACCGCTTCTTCCTCGGTCGCCTCACGGCCCGGGAAGAGCTCGTAATAGGCGTCGCTCGCTTTCGGCTGCACGCCGAGGTTACGGTCGACGACGATGACGCTCTTGATGTCTTGGTCTTCTAGATTCTTATAACCATACAGTGTCTCGATGAGTGTGTTCTCACCGGTCACACGGGTGATGCCTTCGAGCGTATCAGCGCCCGTCAGCGAACGGACCCGCGTCTCTTCTGGGACGATTTCTTCTACATAAGCGATATTATAAGCGCGGATGATCTCACGTACTTGCAAAAACGTCGCAACGACGAGCAATACGATGAGCCCTCCAATGATGATACGTTTCGTCATCTCTCTGTTCCCCCTAGACTGTCATGCTCTCTTCTAAGGATAACCCAGGAACCGCATTCATCGCCAGTGTATCGCGCTTGCCGCGCACATACGCGTGATGCGCCGCCACACCGATCATGCCGGCGTTGTCCCCGCACAGATTGAGCGGCGGGATGACGAGACGGATGCCTTCCCGTTCCGTCGCTTCCTTGAGGGCGGCCCGGAGCCCACGGTTCGCCGCGACCCCACCGGCGACGAGCAGTTGCTTCGCGCCTTTTTCTTTCACGGCCCGGATCGCTTTCTCCACTAGCACCTCGACGACGCTCGCTTGGAAGCTCGCCGCCAAGTTTTCTGGTACGACCGTCTCACCGCGTTGTTCGGCGTTATGGACGGCGTTGATGACGGACGACTTGAGTCCGCTGAAGCTGAAGTCAAAACTGCCGGCCTCGAGCCGGACGCGTGGGAACTTATACGTGTCTTCCCCGCTAGCTGCCAACTGGTCGATGGCCGGGCCACCTGGATATGGGAGACTGAGCGTGCGGGCGACTTTGTCGTACGCCTCACCAGCCGCATCGTCACGTGTCTCACCGATGACTTCGAACACACCGTGCTCCGGCATGTAGACAAGCTCGGTGTGGCCACCTGAGACGACGAGACAGACGAGCGGGAACTGCATCTCTTCGACGAGTTCATTCGCATAGATGTGTCCGGCGATGTGATGGACACCGATGAGCGGTTTACTGTGGGCGAACGCGAGCGCTTTGGCCGCGCTGATCCCGACGAGAAGGGCACCGACGAGTCCTGGTCCTTGCGTGACCGCGACCGCGTCGACGTCATCCATCGTCACACCGGCTTCGCTAAGCGCGTCATCGATGACGTACGTGATCCGCTCGACGTGGTGACGCGAGGCGACCTCGGGTACGACACCGCCGAACCGTTTATGACTTTCAATCTGCGACGAGACGACGTTCGATAAGAGCGTCTTGCCGTCACGAATGAGGGCGACTGACGTCTCATCACAGCTTGACTCGATCGCGAGAATGAGCGATGTGTTCATAGTGATTCACTTCCTAACTTCGCCCAGTAAATATAGGCGTCTTCATTATTGTCTTGATAGTATCGTTTCCGGCGACCTGCGTTCTCGAAGCCGAACTGTTCATATAATTTTTGGGCGCCGATGTTTGAGACGCGCACCTCGAGCGTGAGCGCGGCGAGTGACTTCGAACGAGCGAACTCGACGAGCTGCGTGAGGAGCATATTGCCGACGCCTTGGCCCCGGTATTCCGGTAAGACGGCGATGTTCGTGATATGCCCTTCGTCGACGATTTGCCAGACGCCGATGAACCCGATGATGCGGCGCTCATGGACGGCGACGAAATAAATCGCCTGCTCGTTCTTGAGCATCTCGTTCATGAACGCTTCTTTCGTCCACGGGGTGGCGAATGATGCCTCTTCAACTTTCGTGACTTCTTCGACATCGAGCCAGTTCATCCGACGGATTTTGATGTCAGCCATTATTTTGTCCCTCGAGCCATTTTGCCTCGGCCTCAGCGAGACGAAGGTATTCCGGTTCGAACGCGTGCACGTCCGCCGTCGCTTCACCTAAAGCGACGAGATCACCGGCCCGACCATAACTGTGGGCGGCCGGCGCTTCTGTATAGTCATATGCTGCAAGCACGTCACGGAACGGCTCGACGTCACCAACGACGACGAACGGTCCCGTCATGTTCGCTTGTAGCCAATCGGCGACCGAGGCGTGACGGTCCGGCGTGACTTGTGCGTTTTGTTGATAGTGCCCGATATAGGCGTTGCCGCGCCGTGCGTCAATGAGTGACACGACCGGAAGTTCGGTGTTCGGGGCCGCCGCCATGAGACGGAGCGCCGATACGCCGACGAGCGGGAGTTTCAATGTATAAGCGAGTGTCTTTGCCGTCGTCACGCCGATGCGGATGCCGGTGTAAGACCCAGGTCCCGTCGTGACGATGATGCGTTCGAGCTCGGTCGGTGTCCATTTGACGGCCGCCATGAGCTGTTCGATCATCGGCATGAGCGTGACGGCGTGGTTTTTCGAGACCATGACCGTCGCTTCTGCCTGGATGCTTCCGTTCTCACTGAGGGCGACGGACAGACGTGTCGTCGCCGTGTCGATCATCAGTTGCTTCATGCGAGCACCTCCTTGACGAGCGTGTCATACGCTTCACCAGTCGGTATGAACGTGATTGAACGTTCCTCGTCGCCTGTCCGTTCGATCGTGATCGCGAGGCGCTCGGTCGGTAGCGACGACTCGATCAAGTTCGACCATTCGACGATGGCGACGCCGTCACCATTGATGTATTCTTCAAGACCGATATCGTCCCCGGTGTCCTCGAGACGATAGACGTCCATATGGTAGAGCGGCAAGCGCCCTTGGTATTGTTTCATGATGGTGAACGTCGGGCTGTTGACGTTACGCGTCACGCCGAGTCCTTTGGCGAACCCTTGGGTGAACGTCGTCTTGCCGGCACCGAGGTCCCCGTTAAGCGTTATGACCGTTCCCGCTTTGACGAGCGCGGCGAGCTTTTCCGCTACGGCCTGCGTCTCTGGCGCGGAATGGGTAATCAATGTATACATGATGTTTCTCCTTTAGTCGATTCTAGCGATACGTACTCATTGTACACTCAATTTTAGGCAAAAAAAAACACGAAACGTCATCGTTTCGCTATCTCATTTAAAAATTGGTTGCGGGGGCTGGATTTGAACCAACGACCTTTGGGTTATGAGCCCAACGAGCTACCAGACTGCTCCACCCCGCGACGACATATGAAATTAAATAAAAATTGGTTGCGGGGGCTGGATTTGAACCAACGACCTTTGGGTTATGAGCCCAACGAGCTACCAGACTGCTCCACCCCGCGACGATTTGAATTGTTTCGACATCCTCTATAATAAGCGAGACGGTTATAAAATGCAACCTTTTTCTTAATGTTTTTTGGAAATTAGAATCGGGAACACTTAAAGGAGTGTAACTTTATTAACAGAAAAGGAGCGCGACCGACATGTCGAAATGGGGCAACCGCTTTAAAAAATGGTTCTTTTCCGAGTTAGATGCGTCCGTTTATTTCCATACGATCCCGTTCGTGCCGAAGCAAACCGTTCACGGGACGCTTCGCGTCTTGAACCCGACGTCAAAAGTGATCCGTCTGCATGAACTGACGCTCAACTTCCTGACGACGTTCAAAGACATCACGCTTGAAGGTAACGAATTCAACCGAGAGGCCGACATTCAGGAAGTCCCGATTCGCCTCACGGCCGTGCTTGAGCCCGGGGCAGAAGAACACATCCCGTTCACGTTCGACTTGACGATGTATGCCCCATCGACATCGGGCGCCCCTTACAGTGTCGAAGCGACCGTTTGGGACACCGATGGTAAACGCGTATGGTTCGACGTCGTCGAAAACATCGAGATCGAACCACTCCCTGAGTTGAAACGATTGCTCGAGGCGACCGAGCATGCCGGACTCGAGCTCATGTTCGTCCGCAACGTCATCGACCCGCTCGGTGAAGAACGACCTTATCCGTTCGTCGAGAAGTATGGGTTCAAGCCCGTCGGCGACTGGGCCGATGAGTTCGAGGTCGTGAAATCATTCTGGCGCATGGATGAAAATGGGGTCGACGTCTATTACTGGCTCGACAATATCGAACGACAGCGCACGCTCGACTCGATGGCGACCGACGTCGAACTCCGGCACCGATCCCTCACCTGGGAACAACTCGAGCACGAACAAGACCGCCTCGGACTCGGGATCCAAGATACGCTACGCAGCCACCGCTCTTCATGAGCGGTTTTTGTATGGACTTTTCTCAATCGTCCACCTGTCACCACTGATCGAGACGATCGTTTGAAAGTTGTCGCGATACGGATGCATGAACAGCTCGTATTGCAGACGCCGTTCTTCATGCGATGCTTTCAAGTATTCCATCTCCATCCCTCGCTCCGTTATGTCACGGGCAGCGCGTCGGGCGAACTCCGTATCCCCATCTGTATATAGGTAGACCGATATATCCATATACTTTAGATCGAGAAAGGCGACGCTCATTCCCTCGACGATGGTGACCTGCTTCTCGGGATCGATCCACGTCCGTTCGAGATACGGAACATCCATCGTATAAAACCCGACCCCTTCCTGTACCATCCGGACGTCCCGCTCGAGCGACAACAAGTGATGCGCCGCCGGATGACAGGCCGTCATCTTATAGTGATGCACCTTCCCATCGATCGTATAGTCGATCATCGCACTTTTCCGAAGCGTCGAGTCCGTGATATACGGGTCGGTGTTAATGTAGTTGACCTCACCTAGACGTGCTTGTAACTGTTTGGCGAACGTCGTCTTCCCGGCACCCCCGTGACTCGAAATCCCGATGAGCGTCCGTTCGTTCAGATCAATTTGATCGATGATTTGATCAATGAATCGCTCCATAATAAATCCCCCTTTGATACACTATACACAGAAAGGAAGTGTACCAATCCAATGTCGAACTGTCCATTTTGTCGTCCACATCTCGACCCGTCCCAACGCATCATCGCTGAGAACGATTCGTGCTACTTTCTGATGCATGACCGCGAACAAGACGTCCTTGTCGGTTCTGGTGTCATCGTCCCGAAACAGCATCGGGCGACAACGTTTGAGTTAACACCGACGGAATGGAGCGATACATACACCTTGCTTCATGACGCCAAGTCTTTCCTCGAGGAGACGTACGGTCCTGACGGCTATACGCTTGGCTGGAACGTCGGTACAGCGTCCAATCAGACAGTTCCACATGCCCACTTGCACATCATCCCGCGCTACGCAGACAGACCACATGCCGGCAAAGGGTTACGTCACTGGCTGAAGCGGCCGAAATGATCAAACAGCTCATCGTGTGATGATGAGCTGTTTCCGTTTCTCTTCCATGTCTTCGAGTTGTCGTTCCATACGCTCGACATCTCGCGTCATTTTCTCAATCAGTTTGGCGATCTCGCGATCGAGTCCGTTTACCTTGTCGAGTGAATCATTGATTCGTCCGTGCATCGTCCATTCAGAAAAGATATCATCGAGGAAGTAATCAGCGAACTGAATGAGTGATCCACGTTCGATGTGCAAGCCGCTGACGACTCCTTTCACATCAGCCAATTCACGCGCGAAACGCTCAAGTGCGGATTGGAGTTCATGCATCTTCCGTTCAGAAGCATCGATCGCGTCATGTTTCATCGCTGTCGCAATCAAGCCTCCTCCGAAGAACGTGTCATATGTCGACCAACTCTTCGCACTATCGAGATGTTTGAGCGTCTTTGAAATGGCAGCTCGCGCATCCTTTCCAGCTGCAATGGCTTCTTTATATTCAATGATCGCTTCGGTCGTCTCTACCTGTTGATTCGTGAGACGGTATAACGCTTCTCTTACGTCACGATCCTGCTTCAGGTGACCTTCTTTTTCTTTTATAAACGCTTCCCATTTTACATCGATTCCGTTATATGCCTTAAAGGTTTCATACAAATCACGACGCTCAAGCACTAACTCATCAATCATCGCCTCGTGTTCTCGCAGCTTGAATTCTGCCCGGGCCGCCTCTTCGAGTTCAATCGTGCGCTGCTCGCTAAACGTTCCACGCAGCTTACGCCACGCATTGACGAGCGAGAATGTCTCTAAGTCATAGACATCACGCTGTTCTTTCGTGAATGTATTGAGCAACTGTTTTCGAACAGTCTCATGTTCGGCAATTTGTTTATCGAGAGTCTTCAGTTTACGAGCTAATCGGTCTCGCTCAGCGAGGCTTTGTTGCAAGTCGAGTTGTTTTTTATAGATATCATTCATCCTTTTCCATTCCTCCAGTAAATTTCCTATGTTGCTCTAGCAGCTTTTTCACGTTTACACCGTCAATCGTCAGTCCGTCGATTGACGAACTTTTGATTTCAATCCCATCGAGTCGACAGCTTTGAAATATCGCGTTCGTCAGCTCCGTATGAAAGAAAATGGTAGGAAGACCCGACTCATACATGGTTACAAAGCGATATTGTGACCCAGATAGATTCAAGTCATCAAATTCTGACTCACGGAAATTGATATTACGAAATTGACTTTGTGCGAAGTTGCAGTTGCTCGCCCGAAGTTCTGAGACGTTACTATTCGTGATTGCGACTTGACTCGCATCGATCCCGTAAGCTTGAGCCCCATTGATTGAGCGTTCTTCATAACGTAATGGAATTGTGTTATTCGTTTCGAGTTTCACTCGTTTAACGAAACAGACTTCCTCATCTGATTCGAAGACGGCTTTGAAACCTGCGGCTCTGTAAAATGCCACATTGTGAGGTTGTGCTGCTGAAGTCTCGAGCTCCCAGATGCGCACCTTCGGATGAAGCTGTTCTATGGCGTGTAAGGCACTCCTACCAAGCCCTTGGCCCTGTCTTTCCGGATGCACAAAAATACGGTCAATCCGCCCGTAATCCTGTCCCGTCAAGGTGAGGACGATTCCCCCGACCACTTGTCCATCGAGCTCAATCACATAACATGGCAACTGTTCAATCAAATAGAGACTCATCGCCTCATCATCATAGCCAGGTGGCTCAACGTTTAAATCACGATAAGGTAACCGCAGGCGGTCTGCCTCTTGTTTGAAACTGGCTCGTGAAACCTCAGTTAATATCTTGCTATCTTCGGCTGTTGCATAGCGAATCTGCATAAAGTTACCCCCACTTTCATTACTTCATACGAAAGGAAAACTTTAAAAGTTTCAAATGAACGACAAAAAAGGACGACCAAGCATGTGCTTGATCGTCCTTCATATGGCCCGGCAACGTCCTATCCTCACAGGGGGAGACCCCCAACTACTTTCGGCGCTGAAGCGCTTAACTTCCGTGTTCGGCATGGGAACGGGTGTGACCGCTTCGCTATCGCCACCAGACAAGTATTATAATACCGCTGTTTAATTAAAAAGTCAACGCTTTTTCTAAAAATAGTTTGTTTTATTATACATGAAACAAAAGAACGACCAAGCGTGTGCTTGGTCGTCCTTCATATGGCCTGGCAACGTCCTATCCTCACAGGGGGAGACCCCCAACTACTTTCGGCGCTGAAGCGCTTAACTTCCGTGTTCGGCATGGGAACGGGTGTGGCCGCTTCGCTATCGCCACCAGACAAGGGATTGTTCCCTGAAAACTGAAGACTCATCAAGTTCAAACCGTTTCTAGATCAAAGCCTCGACCGATTAGTATCATTCAGCTCCACACGTCGCCGTGCTTCCACCCATGACCTATCTACCTCATCGTCTCTGAGGGGTCTTTCTTGATTGCTCAAAGGGAAATCTCATC
>NZ_SJUQ01000016.1:0-69524 GCF_004337045.1 Exiguobacterium sp. SH5S4 | reverse complement strand
GATGAGATTTCCCTTTGAGCAATCAAGAAAGACCCCTCAGAGACGATGAGGTAGATAGGTCATGGGTGGAAGCACGGCGACGTGTGGAGCTGAATGATACTAATCGGTCGAGGCTTTGATCTAGAAATGGTTTGTATTGATGAATCTTCAGTTTTGAGAGTTCAATCTCTTAAAAACATATTGACGTCACTGTTAAATGATGTTAATATAATACTTGTCTGGTGGCGATAGCGAAGCGGCCACACCCGTTCCCATGCCGAACACGGAAGTTAAGCGCTTCAGCGCCGAAAGTAGTTGGGGGTCTCCCCCTGTGAGGATAGGACGTTGCCAGGCAAGATCGTTCCGCAATAGCTCAGTGGTAGAGCAACCGGCTGTTAACCGGTAGGTCGTAGGTTCAAATCCTACTTGCGGAGCCACTTTTTCTCTTCTTTGGAGAGCTGTCCGAGTGGCCGAAGGAGCACGATTGGAATTCGTGTAGGCGGCACAACCGTCTCAAGGGTTCGAATCCCTTGCTCTCCGCCAGTTTATCCATACTAATTATGGCCCGTTGGTCAAGCGGTTAAGACACCGCCCTTTCACGGCGGTAACACGGGTTCGATTCCCGTACGGGTCACCATTTAAATTTTATATCGTCGCGGGGTGGAGCAGTCTGGTAGCTCGTTGGGCTCATAACCCAAAGGTCGTTGGTTCAAATCCAGCCCCCGCAATTAGCTTTGGTCCTGTGGTGTAGCGGTTAACATGTCTGCCTGTCACGCAGAAGATCGCGGGTTCGAATCCCGTCAGGACCGCCATTTTTTTATTTAACTAAATTACTACATACATGGCTTTGTAGCTCAGTTGGTAGAGCAAAGGACTGAAAATCCTTGTGTCGGCGGTTCGATTCCGTCCAAAGCCACCATGTGGGGGGGTAGCGAAGTGGCTAAACGCGGCGGACTGTAAATCCGCTCCCTCGGGTTCGGCGGTTCGAATCCGCCCCCCCCCACCACTTTAGGGGCATAGTTTAGCGGTAGAACTACGGTCTCCAAAACCGTCAGCGCGGGTTCGATTCCTGCTGCCCCTGTTTATTATGGCGATTGTGGCGAAGTGGTTAACGCACCGGATTGTGATTCCGGCATTCGAGGGTTCAATTCCCTTCAGTCGCCCCATTTTGTTGGGCTGTAGCCAAGTGGTAAGGCATCGGATTTTGATTCCGACATGCGTAGGTTCGATCCCTTCCAGCCCAGCCATTTTGCGGAAGTAGTTCAGTGGTAGAATACGACCTTGCCAAGGTCGGGGTCGCGGGTTCGAATCCCGTCTTCCGCTCCATTTAATCTCTTTGGCGCCATAGCCAAGTGGTAAGGCAGAGGACTGCAACTCCTCTATCGTCGGTTCGATTCCGACTGGCGCCTCCAACATAATATGCCGGTGTGGCGGAATTGGTAGACGCGCACGACTCAAAATCGTGTTCCTCTGGAGTGTCGGTTCGACTCCGACCACCGGTACTCTCTGCGGGTGTAGTTTAATGGTAAAACCTCAGCCTTCCAAGCTGATGACGAGAGTTCGATTCTCTTCACCCGCTTCATATCTCTCTGCCCTTAGTGGCGGGGAGATTTTTTGTATGCGAAAATAAGAAGAGTGAGGTGATGAATGGGATGACTCCTGAGATACTAAAACAACAGATTGTCGAGTACGCTGCGTCAATCGGGATCGATGAGTTGAAAGTGACGACGGCCGATCCGTTCATCGTCATGAAACAACGGCTCATCAAACAACAAGAGAAAGACTTCGCTTCAGGATTTGAAGAACCGGATCTTGATAAGCGGACGACGCCTGAACTATTGTTAGAGGACGCCCAGTCGATCATTGCGATTGCGGTTGCCTACCCGAGCAAATTGAAAGATGCGCCCCGAAGCGTGGTAGGTGAACGGCGTGGGTTGTTCGCGCGTGCCTCGTGGGGGCTTGACTATCATCGCGCCGTCGGCTCACGGCTTGAACAGCTTCAAGTGTATATCGAAGAACTCGTTCCCGGCGTCAAAACGCGCTCGATGGTCGACACGGGTGAACTCGTTGACCGGGCTGTGGCCGAACGGGCCGGAATCGGGTTTAGTGGAAAAAATTGCTCGATCATTTCGCCGGAGAAGGGATCTTACTTGTACTTGGGCGAGATGATTTTAGACACGTATCTGCCGCCCGATACAGCAATCGAGGACGGGTGCGGGGACTGTGATAAATGCATGACCGCCTGTCCGACGACGGCGCTCGTTGAACCGGGTGTGCTTGACGCCAAACGCTGCATCGCTTACTTGACCCAGATGAAGACGCTCATGCCGAGAGAGTTCCGCTCAAAGCTTGGTGGACGCCTTTACGGCTGTGATACGTGCCAACAAGTCTGTCCATATAACCGTAAGAAAGATTGGCGCCATCACGAGGAACTGTTGCCGGAGGCAGAAGTCGTCAAACCTCTGCTCGAACCGCTACTCAGCTTGAGTAACCGCGAGTTCAAGGCGAAGTTTGGTCACTTGTCCGGCTCGTGGCGCGGCAAGAAGCCGATTCAACGTAACGCGATCTTAGCGCTCGCACATTACCGTGAACCGTCAGCCGTCTCGGTGCTCGAAACATTCATTCAAACCGATGAGCGTGAAGACATGCGGGCGACGGCTGTCTGGGCGATCGGTGCGATTCTCGGTACTGATGCCGAAGCAATCTATCAAGAGATCGAACGCGTAGAGCAATCAGAACTGGTTAAAGAAGAGATTCGTATATTCCGAGAGGAGTGGGAACGTGAAGACCGTGTCATCTAAATGGGGAACGTTATCATACGAATTAAATGAGCAGGGGAAATTAATTGCGTTAGATTTTGCGGAAACAGAACAGGCAGATGGGAGCGCACCGATGTGGCTCGTCGACATGATAGAACGGGTCGAACGGGAAGGACTCCAAGCAATTGACCGCGCCTGGATTGACATGAACGGGACGGTTTTCCAACAAGAAGTGTGGGATGCGCTGTTGACGATCCCGTCTGGTGAGACGCGGACGTATAAACAAATCGCGGAGCAGATCGGACGTCCGAAAGCAGTCCGTGCCGTCGGCCAGGCGTTGAACCGTAATCCGCTGCCTGTCATCTTCCCATGCCATCGTGTCGTCGGCAGCAGCGGACAGCTCACGGGTTTTGCGGGCGGGCTCGATCAAAAACAACGATTACTCGATATCGAACAAGTGAAGTGAGGAATAGATTATGGCTAACCATGTAGTAATGTTTCAACCGGAAATCCCGGCAAATACGGGCAACGTCTCGCGGACGTGTGCGGCAACGAACTCGGTGCTCCATCTGATTCGTCCGCTCGGCTTCTCGACGGATGACAAAATGTTAAAACGGGCCGGCCTCGACTATTGGCAGTTCGTTGACGTCCGTTACCATGACTCGCTTGACGAACTATGGGCACAACATCCGGACGGCGAGTTTTTCTATATTACAAAGTACGGCGAACAGTATCCGAGTGACCTTGACGTGTCTGACGTCGAGAAGGACTATTTCTTCGTCTTCGGACGTGAGACGAAAGGCTTGCCGATGGAAGTGATCGAGGACAACCTTGACCGCTGCATCCGCTTGCCCCAGTCAAACCTCGTCCGTTCGCTCAACGTCTCGAACACGGCGGCCATCATCGTCTATGAGGCGCTACGCCAACAAGGTTATGCGGGATTAAAGTAAGAAAAAAGAGCCCGATTCGTGAGAATCGCGGCTCTTATTGATTACCTTCAGGTTTTCTGTTGTATCCTGCTGTTAAGATCGCCGCAAGGAAGGCGACGCTGATTCCGACCATTAGTAATAATCCCATTTAAAAATCCCCCTTTTGTTCTCCGTGACTACGAATATTATAATATACTTGATAATAGATTTGCACTGAATATGAGAAATTTTTGTGAAATGAGAGCCGATATGAAAACAAATGTGTACTTGTTAAGCTACGCCCCGTTGATTGGGATCATTCTTTTTTCGATGTCACTCGCTATCGCCACATCTGAATACGCCATTCAATGGCTGACGCGTGTCGGGGTGTATAGTGAAATCATCGCGCTGTTGTCTGTCCAAGAGACGAAGATCCTCGTGCTCGTCATGTTCTTCACGATATACTTCATGCTGTTTAGCGCCTTTAAACTCGTCGCCGATACGTTTAACCAACTCGGTTTCGCATTTTTTGCGCGTGAGACGAACGGGAGCTCGCTCCATCGCTTAAAGCCAGGAGCGACAATTTTCTTGGTCGGTTCAGGTGTCAGTTTTTTGTTTTTGACTTCACTGCCGGCAGCGATTGCGGTCTTGCTTGGCACGTTTGTCGTCTATTTATTCTACTACATTTGGCAAGTCAGCCAGTTGATGTCGACACTTCGAGCAATCGGGCTCTTGTTGATTCAAGCGATGATGTGGGCGATTCTGTTAAGCGGGCTCGTTTGGGCGCTCCTCAGGCTGTTTAACTCGGTCGGGGATATCATCTTATGAACACTGTGACAGGAGAAGAGTGGCTGGTCCATCTGAAAACATACAGACAGACGAAACAAGGCTAGAGGACTCATCCTCTAGCCTTGTTTTTTAGCGATGCGCCTCTGTCCAAACGATAGCCGGGTACGCCCGGTTGGCAAGCTCCGGGAACGGACGCGGCGTGTCGGCACCGAGCCAGATTGCCGTGATCGTCTGATCGGTCAAGCCGACATACCACATGTCCTTATGCGAGTTGGTCGTGCCGGTCTTGCCTCCGACGTAAGGGCGCTTGATCTGGCCGGCGTAACGTCCCGTCCCGTACGTTGTGACGGCAGATAACGCTTCTTGCATCGCCGAGGCCGTCTCGTCCGACCAGACGGCTTGTTTCATCATGTCCGGGCTGATTGTCGGGACGCCCGAAGCAAAGCGGATTTCTTTAATCGTCTGACCAGATACGTACACACCTTTATTGAGAAAAGGCGTGTACGCGGCAGCGAGTTCCTTCGGAGATACTCCTTGTGTCAGACCGCCGAGCGCGCTCGCGAGATTGCTGTCCTTGGCTGGATCCCACTGGCTGAACATCATGTCGGCCGTCTCGTACGCTCGCTCTTGGTCGATCGCCGTGAACGCGGCGAGTGCCGGTGTGTT
The DNA here is from genome assembly GCF_004337045.1 of Exiguobacterium sp. SH5S4. Taxonomy (NCBI): domain Bacteria; kingdom Bacillati; phylum Bacillota; class Bacilli; order Caryophanales; genus Exiguobacterium; species Exiguobacterium sp. SH5S4. The sequence goes on along the minus strand of NZ_SJUQ01000016.1, from coordinate 64,423 downwards.
ATACGAGTAAGCGATCGTATCTTGGAGCGTGACGTCGCCTAGGACACGGTTGCCGCTGTTCGTCGGGCAATACGTCCCGTAACAGACAGGTCGTCCGTCAAGCACCGTATCGAGCGTCGCTCCGGTCTCTTCGATGTAAGGCGCAAACACAAGGACAGGTTTTATAGCCGAGCCCGGCTGCCGGTACGCTTGGGTGGCCCGGTTGAATTCACCACTCTGCTTCATATCAGAATCGACGAGGGCGACGATGCGCCCGTTCGGCGTCAATTCGGCATAGCCCCCGTTCAAGCCGTTCGGTAAGCGGCTCATCACTTGTTTCGCTTGGTTTTGACGTTCGACGGACAAATACGTTTCGACTGTCGCTTTATTGCTCGCCAAGTAGTTTTTGGCCGCCTCTTCATCGAGGTCATAACGTGTACGGACGAGGCGGACCGCGTCTTTCATGACCGTGTCCATATAGTCTGGATAGCGGACTTTGTGGCTGCGATAAGAGGCCTTGAGTTTGACGCCGTGAAACGCATCATATGCTTGCTTTGATAGGACGCCCGCATCTCTCAATTGCGTGAGGATGCGATCTTTACGCTCGTAAAAGGCAGGCGACGGGTCAAGCGGATCGTAAAGGGACGGATTATTCGGCACGGTCAGCAAGTAAGCGATCTGGTTCCAGTTCAAATCGTCGAGTGGACGGGAGAAGTACGTATCGGCCGCCGACTGGATACCATAGACGTTATGACCGAAGAAAATGACGTTGCTGTAGGCGGTCATAATTTCTTTTTTACTATAATTTTTTTCAAGCGCTCGTGCGATCATTAATTCCTTTACTTTGCGCTCATACGTCCGTTCGTGCGTTAAATAAACGTTTCGGGCCAGTTGTTGGGTAATCGTGCTCCCGCCTTGGACCGACGATTCGTTGGCGTTATTGATGAACGCTCGGGCAATCCCTCCGAGGTCATAGCCGGGATGGGCGTTGAACTTCCGGTCCTCAATGACGATGATTGCTTCACGGATGTGATTCGGAAGCCCATTGACGGAGACGTCGTTGCGGCGACCGTTCAAGTACAGCTGTTCCGCCCCTCCTTTATAAGTGAGCGTGACAGCATGTTTCGATGAGAGCGGAGCGGAGCTGACGGCCTCTTCACCCCACTCGACAATCGTTTTCGCTTGGTCAATCTCTTCTTTTAAAGCTCCGCTGACTGTGAAGCCGACGGCAACCAATCCAGCAATAAACACAACCCCGAGCCATGCTCTCATCGTCTCACCTCTTTCTCTATTCATTATATCGTCAAACTTTCAATAAAATTAAAAATGTAAACGCTATCATATAATAATTTAAGCAGGAATACATTAGGAAACAGCGAAAAAGGGTATTAGAGGTTTATATTATGAATTTAGGAGGCAGTACTATGAAGCAAGAAATGGTTGCGATGCTCCTCGCTGGCGGGGAAGGCAAGAGACTTGGGCCTCTCACAAGAAAGACGGCAAAGCCTGCCGTCAACTTTGGAGGGAAGTACCGGATTATCGATTTCCCACTATCGAACTGTACGAATTCGGGAATCACGACAGTCGGTGTGTTGACACAATATGAGCCGTTAGAATTAAACCGTTACCTCGGCATCGGGTCTGCCTGGGATTTAGATCGCCGCAATGGCGGATTAGCTATCTTGCCGCCATACCAAGCTCAGTCGGGGAAAAACTGGTACGAAGGTACTGCGAATGCGATCTACCGGAACTTGAGCTATATCGATGACTACGATCCGGAGTACGTGTTGATCTTATCGGGAGATCACATTTACAAAATGGATTACGAGAAGATGCTCGATTTCCACAAAGAAAAACAAGCCGATGTGACGATTTCAGTCATGGCCGTCCCATGGGATGAAGCACCGCGCTTCGGAATCTTGAATACGAGCGATGATTTGCGTATTAACGAATTCGATGAAAAACCTGAGAAGCCGAAGAGCAACTTGGCGTCGATGGGGATCTATATCTTCAACTGGAAAGTGTTGCGCGAACACTTGATTCAAGACGCGGAAGACGAGACGTCAAGCTTTGACTTTGGGAAGAACATCATTCCAAACACGCTTATCGACGGATTGAACGTCTTCGCCTATAAATTCAAAGGCTACTGGAAAGACGTTGGTACGATCCAGTCACTATGGGAAGCGAACATGGACCTGCTCGAAGAAGATCCTCCGTTCGATTTATATGACCCAGACTTTAAAATTTACTCGGTCAACCCGAACCAAACGCCGCAATTCATCGGAAAAGATGCTTGTGTCGAGCAGTCGGTCATCAATGAAGGATGCCGAATCGAAGGAGAAGTCCAACATTCGGTCTTGTTCTATGACGTGCGTGTCGGTGAAGGGTCGCTTGTGAAAGACTCCGTCATCATGCCAGGGGCCCGCATCGGGAAAGACGTTACAATTCATAGAGCCATTGTCGCTAGCTGTGCCGTCATTGAAGACGGCGCGACAGTTGGTGAGCCGGGGGGTGACATCGTTGTCATCGAGCCGCATGAAAATATCGAAAGTGGAACAGTCTTCAAGCAACGTGCTTGATACTAAAATAGACCGACGCAAGGAGGCGTTATTGTTGACGAATGATTTGTTAGGAATCATCAACTTAGGTACCGAAGAAGGGTTATTCCCGGAGTTAACGGGACATCGCAACTTAGCATCTGTCCCGTTCTCGGGGCGCTATCGTCTCATCGACTTTACATTGACGAATATGATTACCCAAGGTATCGATCAAGTTGGGATTTTTACACTTGATAAGTATCGTTCTTTAATGGACCATGTAGGATCAGGCAAAGAGTGGGATCTTGACCGCTCACAAGGCGGATTGCATATCTTCCCGCCGGCGCTTAAACCGGATGGCGAAGCCTATCTCGGAGATTTAGCGAACTTCGCGATGCACCGGGAACACTTCGTGCGCAGCAAACAAGCTTACGTCGTCATTACCGGCTCGAACGTGTTGACGACAATCGATTATCAAAACATGCTCGAACATCATAAATCGATGGGTGCGGACATCACGCTCGCCTACACGGAGCATGAACAAAAATGTGGCTACTGTCGTCCGATTCGACTCGGGGAAAACGACCGTGTCGTCGGGATCGGGGAGCGCGGCTTTAGCCCGGACGATGAGCATGCATATACAGAAACGATCGTTATGTCGAAAAACTTATTCCTCCGCCTCGTCGATGAAGCGACGTCAAAAGGGGAGTATGACTTGTTAGACGGCGTTATTCGTCCTCAGCTCCACCGTCTCCACGTTCATGGATATCACTATACGGGTAAAACGCAGGTGATTCACTCGGTGCTTTCGTACTATAATGAAAGTATGCGCTTACTTCGCCAAGAAGGAATCATCTACGACTTCCCTCATATTTACACGAAGATCAAACATGAGCCGCCGACTCGCTACTTGAAAGGGGCGAAAGTGAATGAAGCGCTAGTCGCCAATGGATGTAAAATCAGTGGAGAAGTCCAAACTAGCATTTTGTTCCGGGGTGTGGTCATCAGTGAACATGCGCGCGTCAAAAATTCAATCATTTTATCCAAGTCGATCATCGAAGAAGGGGCTGTCGTCGAGAACGCCATTTTAGACAAAGAAGTGGTCGTGAAACGTGGACAGGTCATTCGTGGAACGGTCGATGAACCGATCGTCATCAGAAAACGGACAACGGTTTAAAGGAGGATATTATGAAAATATGGTATGTCGCTTCAGAAGCGGCACCGTTCATGAAAACGGGGGGGCTTGCCGATGTGATTGGCTCGCTCCCTCAAGCGGTGTCTAGCCTTGGTGAAGATGTCAGTGTCGTAATGCCGAAGTATGGCTCGATTGCACAAGAATATGTCGATGAGATGGAATATTTATTCGATTTGATCGTCCCGGTCGGCTGGCGTAAGCAGTTCGGGGCCGTCTTGAAGTTAGAGCGCGACGGGATCACGTATTACTTTATCGATAACGAGTACTATTTTAATCGCGAAGGCGTGCTCTACGGTCATTACGATGATGCAGAACGATTCGCCTTTTTCTCCCGAGCCGTCCTTGAGATGATCGGGCAGATTGAAGAAGTTCCGGACGTGTTGCACTGCCACGATTGGCAGACGGGTGTCCTTCCGGCGTTTCTACGAATCCATTATCAACACATCGAAGCGTACCAAAAGATTCGAACGGTCTTTACTATCCATAACCTGCAATACCAGGGGATCTTCCCGGAAGCTGTGCTTGGTGAACTGCTGCAGTTTGGGCACGAGCATTTCACGGCAGAGGGCATCCAACATAACGGCCTCGTCAATTACATGAAGGCCGGTATCGTCCATTCCGACCAAATCACGACGGTGAGTCCATCTTATCGCGATGAGATCATGGAACCTTACTATGGCGAAGGTTTAGATGCGGCACTACGCCACCGTGCCGTCGACGTCCGCGGCATCTTGAACGGTCTCGATTTGGCGACGAACGACCCGAGCACGGACAAACGAATCGCACAAACGTATGATCTCGATACGGTCAAAACAGGGAAGCTTGCCAACAAGCGCATGCTTCAAGAACGTTACGGTCTCGAAGTGCGTGATGATATCATGTTGATCGGATTCGTGAGTCGTCTCGTCGAGCAAAAAGGTCTCGATTTGATTCATGCGGTGAACCATGAGTTGGGGAATTTGGATTGCCAGTTCGTCTTCCTTGGATCGGGTCAACCTGAATATGAGGCGATTGTTCATGAGATGACGGCAGCCCATCCTGGGAAAATCGGGTCGTATATCGGGTTCGATATCGAACTGGCCCACTTGATTTATGCGGGATCAGACGCCTTCTTGATGCCATCTCGATTCGAACCGTGCGGCCTTAGCCAATTGATCTCGATGCGTTATGGAACGCTTCCGATCGTTCGTGAGACAGGCGGACTCCGAGACACGGTCAAACCTTACAATGATTATACGCAAGAAGGGACTGGCTTCGGTTTCTTGAACTACAACGCTCACGAGATGCTCGCGACGATTGAAAAATCAATTCGTGTCTTCTACGAGGATAACACTTGGAATGCGCTCGTCCATCAAGCGATGACTTCGGACTTCAGCTGGAAACAATCCGCTAAGCAATACCGTGAGTTATATCACCTATTCGCATGACTGGAAGGAGATTTACACATATATGTTTACAGATAAACAGAGCTTCGTCACTTCGTTTCAAGAAAGATTCGTCGCCTTAAACGGGAAATCGTTCGATGAAGGGACCGAGCAGGAAGTGTATCAAACGTTGGCAACGATGGTGCGTGAACAAGCGATTCCGAAATGGATCAACACACGCGACAAGCAAGAAGCAAAACAGAGCAAGCAAGTCATCTATTTCTCGCTCGAGTTTTTGTTAGGCCGCTTCCTCTATAACAACTTACTCAGTATGGATGTTTTAGAAGTTGTCCAAGAAGGACTTGAAGAACTCGGTTTTGATTTCACGGAAATCACGGAGTTCGAGCCGGAACCTGGACTCGGTAATGGTGGACTGGGCCGTCTGGCCGCTTGTTTCCTCGATTCACTTGCCGCGCTCAGTCTGCCCGGTCACGGTAACGGGATTCGTTATCGTTACGGTTTGTTCAAACAAAAAATCGTCGACGGCTATCAAGTCGAGTTGCCGGACAACTGGCTCCGGAATGGGAATATGTGGGAGACGCGCCGTGCCGATCGTGCGGTTGACGTGAATTTTGGGGGCTGGATCGAGATGAAGCAGATCGGAGACCGTCTCCGTGTCGTTCATCACCCAGACGAAGTCGTACGCGCCGTCCCATACGATATGCCGATCATCGGTTACAAGAACGACGTTGTGAACACGCTCCGGCTTTGGAATGCGGAGTCGCCATTTGATGACGAAGAGTATATGGAACGCACGAAAGGGTCGTACAAAGACTTGTTGAAACACAAGCAGTCGATTGCGACGATCTCGGAGTTCCTTTATCCGGACGACACGACGTATGAAGGTAAAGTGCTCCGTTTGAAACAACAGTACTTCTTCGTGTCAGCGGGTGTCCAATCGATGATCGCGTCTTACTTGCGACACAACAAATCACTCAAACATTTAGGCGACTACTACGCTGTCCACATTAACGATACCCACCCGGTCGTCGCGATCCCTGAACTGATGCGGATTTTGATGGATGATCACGGATATGGCTGGGATGAGGCGTGGCGCGTGACGAAGAGTGTCATGTCGTTCACAAACCATACACTTCTCGCCGAGGCGCTTGAAAAGTGGCCGGTCGAGATGTACGAGCGTCTATTACCACGAATCTATCAAATCATTAATGAAATCAACCGTCGTTTCTGTAGAGACGTGCTCGTCAATTATCCACACCTTGAACCGCATATGGGTGAGATTGCGATCGTCTCGAACAATTACATTAACATGGCAAACCTTGCCGTCGTCGGGTCACATTCGACGAACGGGGTCGCCCGTATTCATACAGATATTTTAAAACAACGCGAGATGCGCCACTTGTACGAAATGTTCCCGCTTCGTTTCAATAACAAGACGAACGGCATCACGCATCGCCGTTGGCTCTTGAAATCAAATCCACGTCTATCGAACTTGATCACGGACGCAATCGGTCCGTCATGGATCGAGCACCCGAACGATCTTGAGAAGTTGATGGGCGTCTCGAAAGATACGAGCTTCCAGGAGCAAGTGATGGAAGTAAAACAACAAAATAAACTCGACTTAGCGGCTTACATTCAAGATGAGACGGGAATCAGTGTCGACCCGAACTCGATTTTCGATGTTCAAGTCAAACGTCTGCACGCGTACAAGCGTCAGCTCATGAACGCGATGCATATTCACGCGCTCTATCAAAAGATTCAAGCAGACCCGACGTTCACGATGGTCCCACGGACGTTCATCTTCGGAGCGAAAGCGGCGCCAGGTTATTATTACGCGAAAGAAGTCATCCGCTACATCAATGCCCTCGCGTCGATGATTAACAAGGACAAACGGGCGAGTCAGTTCATCAAGATCGTTTTTCTTGAGAACTACCGCGTCTCGATGGCCGAACGGATCTTCCCGGGCTCGGACGTTAGTGAACAGATCTCGACGGCGAGCTACGAGGCGTCAGGAACCGGAAACATGAAGTTCATGATGAACGGAGCGCTCACAATCGGTACGCTTGACGGGGCGAACATCGAGATTCGCGATGCGGTCAGTGACGACCATATCTTCATTTTCGGATTGGCGCCGCAAGAAGTCATGAACTATAAGAAATTCGGCGGGTATCATGCGGCCGACATTTATCATGCCAACACCGAAGTACGTAACGTCGTCGACAGTCTCGTCAACGGGACGTTCGATAAGGTCGGGGAGTATCAATTCCAAGCGATCTTTGATTCGCTTCTCGTCTATAACGATGACTTCCTCGTCTTGAAAGACTTTATGTCCTACATGCAGGCACAGCGACGCGTCGATGAAGCGTTCGCAGATAAGGCGCGTTGGGCGGAAAGTTCAATCGTCAATACGGCTAAGTCTGGTATTTTCTCGAGTGACCGAACCATCACGGAATATGCGAACGCGGTTTGGAACATCAAGCCGACGAGTGTGAATTGAACTACCCCCACCTAGGCCTTGCTTAGAGGTGGAGGATTCCTGAGTTATCCGGCCTAACGACCGGAACATTATCAGGCTACCCCCGTTGTCCCGACGGTTGAAAGTTGATCTTGTTCGTTTCTTTAGTGCGGATGCCTACTTTGCTTGGTTTTCGCTACTTCGGTCATCCGCTAGGTGAACGTTGAAGATTTTACGTGACAGACGAACTTCCTGTCACAACCCTATATCTTCAGTTTTCAAGGAACGTGACACTTATTTTTTTACCTGATTTCAGGAAGTTCAAACACGATGTCGAACCATTGACGTATCGAAAGACACGCCTGGTTCGAAGGCGATTCATCTCCCACTTTCACTAGGGCTTCGCCCGCGTCGTTTAGAAGTGGGAGTATTCTCGCCTAATTTTGATAAAAAAATCCACCCGTTATGGGTGGACCTTGTTGTCTGGATAACTGATCCAGTCAGAGTATGAACCGGGATAGAGACGGACATCGTCTTTACCGAGCGCGTGCAACGCCAAAATGTTCACGCAAGCGGTGACACCGCTGCCGCAATAAAAAATCGGGTTCGGGACATCGAGCACGTTGGTGTAAAGTTCGCGCAAATCGTGAAAGTCTTGAAGCGTCCCGAGCTCCGTGACAGCGTCTACGTATGGGCAGAGCAGGGCGTTCGGAATATGCCCGGCTTTTTTATCGATCGGTTCGTGGCTTCCGTCGTAACGGTCGGCCGTTCTTGAGTCATATAGGCCGCCTGTTGTCGTTGCGGCGCGCACGTCTTCGATCGTGGCGATCATATCGTCGTGGAAATCAGGGACGTATGTCGAAGCAGGGTACGTCGGAATCTCGGTCGTTGTCTCACCACAGTAAGTGATGCCGGCCTGAATTCCGCCTTCGAGCACGATGACGCGCTCATGGCCGGCCCACTTGAATAACCACCAAGCACGTGCGGCGTATGGGAAACCGTCGTCGTAAATAATGATCAAGTCGTCCTTTTGGATGCCGATGCGTCGGAGCGTCTCCGTCCACGCTGCTTTTGACGGGAGCGGGTGACGTCCGCCGTGAACGGACACAGGGCCTGACAAGTCTTCCATCAAGTCGAGATGGACGGCATTCGGGAGATGTCCTTGACGGTACACGTATTTTCCGTATGAAGCGTCGTTCAATGAATAGCGGCAATCAATAAATCGGATTGAGTCCGTATGGACGATTTGTTTCAATTCTTGGGCACGCATAGTTGGAAACATAGTATCACCTCGAAGTTTCGTTACTCCCATCGTATACAAGATGGAACAAATTGGCGAGTACTTCGATTGAATTTGAACGTCGAAAGGGGAATTGACCATGGCATGGCAACAAACATATGAGCGTTGGAATCAATATGAGGAACTTGAACCTTATCTTCGGACCGAATTAGACGAGATGGCAAAAAATGAGACGACACTCGAAGAAGCGTTTTATAAGACGCTTGAATTCGGAACGGGTGGTATGCGCGGTGAGATCGGACCAGGTGCCAATCGAATGAACGTCTATACGATTCGTAAAGCGGCACAAGGATTTGCCGACTTTATTTCGGCGTCAGGCGAGGAAGCGAAACGGCACGGTGTCGTCATCGCCCATGATCCACGTCACTACTCACCTGAATTCGCGCTCGAGGCGGCACGGACGTTTGCATCGAACGGGATCAAGACTTACTTGTTCCCGAGCTTACGGACAACGCCAGAGCTGTCATTCGCCGTCAGACGCTTAGGCGCGTTTGGAGGAGTCGTCATCACGGCGAGTCATAACCCGCCTGAGTATAACGGCTTTAAAGTGTATGGCGCCGACGGCGGGCAATTACCGCCGGCCGAGGCGGACGAGCTCGTGTCTTACGTCAACGCGATCGAGGACGAGTTAAGCATCCCGGTCCAAGACGAAGCAACACTCCGCGCCGACGGGACGCTCGTCACTGTCGATGAGTCTGTCGATGCTGCTTATTTGGAAGCTCTTCAAGCGATTCGAATCCATAAGGACGTCCCAACAGACGCCCTGAAAATCGTCTTCTCGCCCCTTCATGGCACGGGACGTCGACCAATTATGGAAGGACTCAAGACGTACGGGTTTGACCATGTTACGATCGTCGAAGAGCAAGCCGAACCAGACGGCGCGTTCCCGACGGTCAGTTCCCCGAACCCGGAAGAGCGGGCGGCGTTCAAGCTGGCGATGGAATATGGTGACCGTGTCAGCGCTGATCTGCTCATGGCGACCGATCCCGATGGTGACCGCGTCGGCTTCACCGTGCGTGACCGCGACGGGGAATGGTTCGTCTTGACGGGGAACCAGACCGGAGCGCTCTTGATGGATTACATCCTATCGCAAAAAGTCGAGACCGGCACGCTGCCAGCGAACGGATTCGTCGCGAAAACGATCGTCACGTCCGAGCTCGGGGCGGCCATCGCCAAAGCGTATGGCGTGCATCTCGAGAACACGCTCACCGGCTTTAAATTCATCGGTGAGAAGATTAAACAGTATGAGGAGTCAGGTGAGTACGAGTTCTTGTTCGGTTATGAAGAGAGCTACGGTTATTTGATCGGCGACTTCTGCCGTGATAAAGACGCTGTTCAGGCGTGCGTGCTCGGCGCCGAGATGGCAGCTTTCCATAAGGCGCAGGGGCGAACGTTGTATGACGCGCTCCAAGCGATTTATGAGAAGTATGGCTTTTATGAGGAATCGCTTCAATCGATGACGTTGAAAGGGAAAGCCGGGCTTGAACAGATCGGCCGGATGATGGAAGCGTTCCGTGCCAACCCGCCGCAAGAAGTTGCCGGCTATGAAGTCGTCCGCTTCGAGGATTACAAGCAACAAGTCGCAACCGAGCTTCGTCAAAATACGACCGAGGACATCGACTTGCCGTCTTCGAACGTGCTCAAATTCGTCTTCGAGGACGGGTCATGGTTCTGTCTCCGCCCGTCTGGCACAGAGCCAAAGATCAAGTTCTATTTCAGTGTTCACGCGGATAGTGCCGAGACGACGACGGCGAAACGTGAAGCGATTGAACGAGACGTTATGAAGCAAGCAAAAGCAATCGACTGACTAGTGTACCACCGCTCAACTGGGAGCGGTGGTTTTTGTTTGACTTCTTTTAACCTCGTCAGTATGATGAGTATATTGCTCAAAACCATGTAATCATATAAGGATTATCAGGAAGGCGGAAATAACATGAAAAAATCATTAACGGCAGTTCTCGCAATCGGCGCATCGTTCGGGGTGCTCGCAGCTTGCGGTACAGAGACGGACAGTGGATCTGAAGAAACAGTCATCACAGTCGGGACGGAAGCGACATACCCGCCATTCACGTACAAAGATAAAGGTGAAATCACAGGGTATGACATCGACGTGTTGAACGAAGCGGCAGAACGTGCCGGCTATACGGTCGAATATGAGCCGATGGACTTCAAAGGACTCGTCCCGGCACTCGATGCGGAACGCATCGATATGATCGCGAACCAGATGAGCATCACACCGGAGCGTGAAGAGAAGTATGCGTTCTCGGATACGTACGCGGTCTCAGGTGCACAAGTCATCGTCGCTTCAGATAATGAAGACATCCAAGGCATCGACGACCTTGACGGCAAAGTCGTCGGTTCGACGCAAGGATCGGTCTATGCCCAGATGGCTGAAGAAGCTGGTGCTGAAGTGAAGTTCTACAAAGGCGCGAACCAAGTGCTGCAAGACCTTCAAGTCGGACGTCTTGACGCAGCGCTCAACGATCGTCTCTTCATCTTTTCAGAGCTCGAGAAGACAGGTTATGACGTGAAAGCGGTCGGTGACGTCTTCAACAAGAGCGAGGCGGGTTATATGACGCGTCAAGACAGCGACGTGCTCGACCAGTTGAACGAGGCGCTTGCTGAAATGAAAGAAGACGGAACGATGGCTGAAATCGGTGAGAAGTACTTTGGTGAGGACATCAGTCAATGAATGAACTGATCACGACCGTCATCGAGAACCGTTCGGCCTATATCGAAGCCGTACAATTGACGTTGATCGCCAGTATCCTGTCGATTATCCTCGCCTTGGTGCTCGGTCTGATCATCGCGTTACTTCACAGCAGTCCAATCAAAGTGTTGCGGTTGTTCACTCGGACGTACACCTCGTTCTTCCGGGGTACGCCGCTGCTCTTACAACTCCTCATCTTGTACGTCGGATTGACCGGGTTCGTCCAACTGAGTGGGATGCAGGCGCTCATCTTCGGATTGGGTCTGCACTTTGCGGCTTATATCTCGGAGGCGTTCCGGGCAGCCATCAATTCGGTCGATCGCGGACAAGTCGAGGCGAGTGTCGCCCTCGGGATCCCGCGGGCAAAACGTTTTAAAGACATTATCTTCCCACAAGCGTTATCACGGGCCATACCCCCGGTGTCGAACTCGGTGATTGATATCATCAAGTCGACGTCGCTCGGGTCGGTCATCGCCGTGCAGGAGTTGACGTACGTCTCAGACCAGATTGCAGCGACGACCTACTTGGTCATGCCGCTCCTCTTGTTCTCGGCCTCGATCTATTGGATCTTGTCGACACTCATTCAAGCAGGGCAGCATCGGCTCGAACGTCGTTATGCGACCCGCTAAACGAAAAATCCCCTCGATTCCAAGAATCGAGGGGATTTTGTATTAACGGATGACGAGCTCTGTCTCAGTGTCGAAGAAGTGTGCTTTCGTCATGTCGAGCGCGAGTTCTACGTCGTCACCCATGCGGATGTTCGAGCGGCCGTCGATGCGGGCCGTGAACTGGTGTCCGCCGAGCTCGGCGTAAAGGTACGACTCGGCACCCATGAGTTCAGATACGTCGATGTGTGTTTGGAACGTGTGTGTTGTCGGAGAGTCGATGTAGATCGGCTCATCGTGGATCGATTCTGGACGAATCCCGAGGATGAGCTCTTTACCGATGTAGCCGCGGTCGCGAAGACCTTTCATCTTGCCTTCAGGCACGTTGATTTCTTCGCCGTTCACGACGAACTTGCCGTCTGCGAGTGTTCCGCGGAAGAAGTTCATCGAAGGTGAACCGATGAAGCCGGCAACGAAGATGTTATCTGGGTTGTCGTATACTTCTTTCGGCGAACCGACTTGTTGGATGATCCCGTCTTTCATGATGACGATACGAGTCGCGAGTGTCATCGCTTCCGTTTGGTCATGGGTAACGTAGATCGTCGTCGTATCGAGACGGTTGTGCAACTGGATGATCTCTTTACGCATTTGTACGCGAAGTTTTGCATCCAAGTTTGAGAGCGGCTCATCCATCAAGAACACTTTCGCGTCACGAACGATAGCGCGACCGATGGCGACACGTTGGCGCTGACCACCTGAGAGTGCCTTCGGTTTACGTTGGAGGTATTCTTCAAGTCCGAGGATGCGAGCCGCATCTTGGACGCGACGGTCGATCTCTTCTTTCGGGAACTTCCGAAGCTTCAAACCGAATGCCATGTTGTCATAGACGCTCATGTGCGGGTAGAGGGCATAGTTTTGGAAGACCATCGCGATGTCGCGGTCTTTCGGCGCCACGTCGTTCATGCGTTTGCCGTCGATGATGAAGTCGCCGCTCGAGATTTCTTCGAGTCCTGCGATCATGCGAAGTGTTGTCGATTTACCGCAACCAGACGGTCCGACGAAAACGATGAACTCCCGGTCTTTAATGTGCAAGTTGAAGTCGCTGACGGCTTTCCCGTCACCACCGTCGTATATTTTATCAATGTGATTCAATTGAATTTCTGCCATTGTCGTTAGCCTCCTGAGAATGTGTTCTTGTATAATAGCGCTTACAAGATTGATTATAAGATGAAACCGCTTGCACTAGCTATGTACACGTTGCACAAAAACAGCTACTCAGATTTGTGCAACGTGACAATCAGTTGGAGTAAACTCGCATCATAAAACTGACGAGCGTCATATCCTGTCAGTTCATAGAGCCGATCGAGCCGATAATTGAGCGTGTTCCGATGCATGAACAGCGCCTTCGCCGTATGAGACACGTTCAGCGAGTTGGCGAACAGCGCCTCTAACAATTCTACACTCGTCTTATCGAGTATCGAATACGCCGCCTCGGTCAATTGGAGACGTGTGGCAAAAGTCTCATGGTCTTGTAGCAAGTAATGGTATAATAATTGACTAGCAGGGTAAGTTTTAGTAGGGAGTTTCGCGAACGGGCGCAACGTCATGTGTTGATGGTAAAGCGTCCCCAACACACCGAGCGGCCGTTCACTAAAGATGACGTGCGCTTCGACGTAGCAGTCGCTCGCGCCGGCACGCAATACGTCCTCGAAATCAGACAAGTCGACGAGTTGGTTCATCTCAATGATTTCAACGTGATGTCGCGTCATGACGACAATCTCCGCTTCTGGCATGAAGTCGTGTAAGATCTCTAAAAATTGCTCGAGCGATTCCCTCTCTTGATAGTGGAGCGATAGCGACAACAGACGGAACGGTTGCGCGATCCGATACGAATCGGTGAGCAGGCGGTTTTGCCATTTTTCTTGACGGGGGTCGGCGGTCGTCAAAAACGGTGTCGCCGACCATTCGAGCAGTTGCCGTTCACGCTCGTTCAACTCGGTTTTTGGCAAGCCGAACACTGTCCCGTCATGTGCTTGATACCAAGCATAGTCTCCGGATGCGTCTTCCGACCGATGGACAACGGTCGGGAAAATCGATTTAATACGATCAAACGTAGTCAACACAATCACCTCTTCAACAATGTATCATATTTCAGAACGGGGGCAGGCAGTTTGGATAGTCTACTAAAAATATTCATCATGATCGCCATCGGGGCGACAATCGGGGGAGTAACGAACTTCCTCGCCATCAAAATGTTATTTCGGCCCCACGAGCCAAAGTATATCGGAAAAGTCCGAGTACCGTTCACACCGGGGTTGATTCCGAAGCGCCGCGATGAGCTGGCGACGAGTCTCGGCAAGACGGTCGTGAAACACTTGTTGACGCCTGAAGGGATGCGGAAGCGCCTGCTCGACGAACAAGTGAACGGCCACATCACCTATTTCGTCCAAGAGGAAGTCCGGACGATGCTCCGTTCGGACAAGACGATTCGTACACTAGTCGAACCGCTTTACCCGGACGCCGAGTCGCGTGTGTTGACGGAAGCGGACACGAAACTCCGTCAAGAGCTCCGGCTCGTGCTTGCTGACGTCAAGTCACGCAAGCTGTACGAACTGCTCGGTGAGGACGGGATGGACCGTGTCCGTGACGTGATCCCGGAAATCGTCGACGCGATGCTCGTCAAATCAGAAGAGTATTTCTATTCGGCGGAAGGAGAGGCTCAATTGCGGTATATGGTCGACTCGTTCGTCCAACGCCGGCTCGGTTTTATCGCCGGGTTCATTCAAAATATGAACTTCGTCGAGATGATCCGCCCGGAGATTGTCAACATTTTACGTGGCGGATCGACTCGGTCCGGAATGGCGACGATGATCACGCGCGAGTTCGAACGGTTCAGTGAGCGTACGGTCGACACACTCTTAGATGAGCGGTTAGAAAACCGATTGATCGATGGGGTGACGACAGAAGTCATCACCCGTCTTCCGATCGGCGAATTGCTCGACCGGACCGTCTATTCGTATACACGAGACGTCGAGACGCGCATCGTCGACGATCTCGTCCCGAACGGGGTTCGGCTCGTCATCGAACGGTTCACCGATCAAATGGAGACGGTGATGGACCGTCTGAAAATCGATCAAATCGTGCAAGAGCAAGTCCAGTCGCTCGATACGTCGTACCTCGAGGAGATTGTTTTGTCGATCTCGAAACGGGAGTTCCGGGCAATAACATGGCTTGGGGCGCTGTTAGGTGGTATGATTGGGTTGATTCAAGGGTTGATTGCCATCGTTTGATCGGCCACGGCCCTAATAGTATTTAGGAGGACGTCACATGTCACAAACAAACTTGTACGATCATGCTAACCAATTGGAAAAAGCACTTCGCGAATCTGAGGAGTTCACAAATCTCTCTTCATTATACGATCGTGTCAATGCGGATGCAGAAGCGAACCAGTTGTTCGCTGACTTCCGTGATATCCAAATGAAGCTTCAGCAAAAGCAAATGCAAGGCGAAGAAATCTCAGAACAAGAGATGATGGATGCTCAAACGAAAATGATGAGCGTGCAACAGAACGAATTGATCATGGAGCTCATGCAAGAAGAGCAACGCATGCATCAACTGGTCACAGAAGTGACAAAAATTATCATGAAGCCACTTGAAGAGCTATACGCTCCGATGGTTAATGAAAACGAAGTTCAATAACACCTGTGCGGATGGCTTTCGAGCCATCCGTTTTTTGTTGACCGACTTGTCATATTCCTAATGATAGCGTTTACATAATGTGGGGTATAATAGCCTTGTACATCAATTCACAAGAGAGGGTGGGCGTCATGGTCACCTTGTTCATATTAGCGGTCATGATCATCTTTTTCATCGGGGGCTGGTTGCGGGCCGATCTCGTCGCACTCGTCGGGCTCGTCGCGCTCGTATTGACGCAGCAACTGTCGCCTGTCGAGGCGATGGCAGGTTTCTCGAATCCGGTCGTCTTGATGATCGCCGGATTATTCATCGTCGGAGCGGGCCTGTTTCATACAGGACTCGCCGAACGGCTTGGCGCTGGGCTCATTCCTTATGCGAAAGGGAGTGAGGTGCGTCTATTTCTCGTTCTGATGGTCACCGTGACGTTTCTATCTAGTCTCATGTCGAACACGGGGACGGTCGCGCTCTTGATCCCGGTCGTTCTCGCCATGTCGAGACAAACCGGTACGAATCCGGCAAAACTGTTAATGCCGCTCGCGTTCTTTTCAAGCATCGGCGGGACGATGACACTCATCGGCACCCCACCGAACCTTGTCGCCGCTGAGGCGCTCCGTGGTGCCTCAGTCGGAACGCTCGGTTTCTTCTCGCTACTACCGATCGGGTTCGCCGCCGCCGTCGTCGGGCTGCTCTACTTTTATGTCATCGGGAACCGGCTGCTCGATGCGGGCGAGGTTCGTTCGGTCGTCGTCGCTCGTCTGCCGATGCCTGACTTGAACATCTACGCGCTCACGCTCACGAAAGGTCATCCGCTTGTCGGGAAAGCACTCCGAGACGTGAAGTGGTCACGTGACGGTTTGATCGTCCTCGGCGAAAAGCGAAAAGGGCTCGCGCATCGACTCGTCACGGCTCGAGCCGATACGGTGCTCTATGAGGGACGTGTCCTCGTCAGCGGGGCAGAACCGGATGTTCGACGCGTCGCCCGTCAAGAAGGGTTGATCGTTGAACCGATGGAGCTGAAAGACGTCTACGGGAAAGGGTCAGGCGTCGCCATTTTCACCGTCCCATCTGATAGCCCGCTCATCGGTCACTGTCTCTCGGAAAGTCGTCTGCGAAATGACTACCGCTTGAACGTGCTTCAAGTCATCCGCCCGAACGAAGAAATTGCGATGACACGGCTGAAAGACGTCCCGTTAGAGCGAGGTGATATGCTCGTGGCCCAAGGCGAGTGGAGCGATTTAGAAAAAGCGGGTGACGAGACACACTTGTTGCTCGCGAACGAGCGCGTGACCGATGTCGCCAACCGAGCTGTGTCCGAGCGCCATCAACTCGCAGCCGGTCTCATCATGCTCGTCATGGTCGTG
Source organism: Exiguobacterium sp. SH5S4 (assembly GCF_004337045.1). Classification (NCBI taxonomy): domain Bacteria; kingdom Bacillati; phylum Bacillota; class Bacilli; order Caryophanales; genus Exiguobacterium; species Exiguobacterium sp. SH5S4. The sequence goes on along the minus strand of NZ_SJUQ01000016.1, from coordinate 47,200 downwards.
CTCCTCGTCTTCGAATGGGTCGACCCGACCGTTGCCGTTTGGCTTGCGGCCATCGCGATGGTGCTGACGGGAGCGGTCCGGCATATGGACGTTGCCTACGAGTCGGTCCAATGGTCGTCGCTACTGTTGATTGCCGCCATGATTCCAGTCGGGACCGCACTCGAAAACGCGGGTGTCATGGCCTGGCTTGTCACATGGATCAGTGAGTCGTTCGGGCGCGCTGGTCCGGTCTGGGTGCTTGTCGCCATCTTCGTCGCAACGATGGTGCTCAGTCAAATCATCTCCAATACGGCAACGGCCGTCTTGTTCGCACCGCTCGCCTTATCGCTCGCCGCGTCACTCGAAGTCAGTCCGGTGCCGCTCGTCGTCGCGGTCGCCGTCGCGGCATCACTCGCGTTTATGACGCCGTTCGGCTCACCGACGAACGCGATGGTGTTCAGTATCGGCGGCTATCGCTTTTTCGATTTCGTTAAAGTCGGTTTGCCGCTACAAATGATTGTCGCGGTCGTCGCGATGTTTTCGATTTTATTCCTCTTTCCATTCTGAAAGAGGAAATTTTTGTTAGTTGACGAATAAGACGAATAAGTTGAAAACAATGAACTAATGAGGTGAAGAGATGATGTGGAAACGAATCGGTATCCTCCTGTGCGTCTTCTTCCTGGCAGCTTGCTCGAACGCCAGTGAAGAACCGACGCTCGGAGAGGACGCGTTGCTGGCCAAAAGGTATTTGGAGGAGAAAGGTTATGAGATCGTCTCTTACAAGGGAGGGGACACGTCACGTTTCGAGAAGGAAGACCTTCTCGATTCACCTGTGCGAGATACTTGGAGCGTCCAGACGACGCCACCGGACGACTATATCGGGCGTGACATTAAGCGAGAGCATTTCGTCGTCCGTAACCATCTGCTCGATGATCAGTACGAGCTCGGACAGACGAACGTCTTGGTCCTAATTGATGACGGGGACATCATCGGCGGGACCTCATTCCCTGATTCAAAGGAACCGCTGATGGGGGCACCTTATTCACTGGATGGGAAGACGGCGGAAGAGCTACATCCCGATTATTGGACGTGGCGCGAACAATGGGAGACTAAATATAGCGAATAAACAAGCGCCTCGGGGTTCCCGAGGCGCTTCTGTTATGAGGCTGTGCTTTTCAGTTTTCCGGGAAGTTTGCACCGCTCGAAATAGATGAGTTGTCCTTGGCGGACGATGCGCGCCCCTTTATGGTCGTGACCGGCCTCCTGGAGCATCGCTAGCCCTTTCGCTTTTCCTTCTTCGTCGTTCGCTGCCTCGAATGAATCATTAAGTAAAATCGTGCCGTCATTCTCGAACGCGGTGACTGTGTACATGTTCAAACGGATCCCCCCCTTTTTTTCATTGTACTGAATCACCATTCATTCTTCAAGCGGTGGTTTCGTCAGTTCGTCGAACGTGAGCTGACGGGCTGTCTCCGTTCGGGGGATCAAATCGGAGACGGTCATGCCGATCAGACGGACCGGCTCGTTGATTGACATCTCATCGAACAAGCGTCGGGCGAGCCGTTTGATTTCGTCATGGTCATGGGTCGGATGGTTCAGCTTGATTTGGTGGCTGCGTGCTTGGAACTCGCTCGTCTTGATTTTGATCGTCACGGTTTGACAACTCAATTCACGGCGGTCGAGCTGTTGCAATACGTCTTCGATTTCAGGGATGACGCGCTCATACACTTCCTCCGGGTCGTCGAGGTCAAAGGCGAACGTCGTCTCCGAGCCGATCGACTTGCGTTCACGGGTCGGGACGACGGGACGGCTGTCACGTCCGTGGGCGAGTTCGTATAACTGGACACCACGGTCATGGCCGAGGATGGCCTTCAACTGTTCAGGTCGCGCCTGCTGGATGTCGGCAATCGTTTCAAACCCGTGCTTGAACAAAGTCTGGGCGGTCACTTTTCCGACACCGTGCATCGTCGTGATCGACAGCGGGGCGAGGAACGACTCGACTTCGTCCGCGGCGACGATAGTGAGGCCGTTCGGTTTGTCGAACCCGGAGGCGATTTTGGCGACGAACTTGGACGGGGCGACGCCGGCGGAAGCGGTCAGTCCGGTCCGGCGTTTGATCTCGCCGAGAATGTAGCGCGCCACGTAAGGAGCCGACGTGCTCATGAGCGAGTTCTCGGTGACGTCGAGGTACGCTTCATCGAGCGATAGCGGCTCGACGAATGGCGTCACAGACTTGAAGATCTTCATCACGTCTTGGCTCACTTGCCGATACGCCTGAAAGCGCGGCTTGACGAACGTCGCTTGCGGGCACAGGGCGAACGCACGGCGTGACGACATGGCGCTATGCACGCCGTATTTCCTCGCCTCATACGAACAGGTGGCGACCACTCCACGACTGTGAGGGGCGCCACCGACGATGACGGGCTTATTTCGCAAATGAGGACGGTCTCGTTGTTCGACGGATGCATAGAACGCATCCATATCGACATGTATGATTAAACGTTCCATCGGCATCTCCTTTCTGTTTCAATCGACTCCTTTCATTATACCGAACTTTTGTTCGTTTTTTTACTTCTTTGTTTATCGAGACGTTGTTGAGTTCGAGGCTGACTTGGGAATTGGAGCAATGAGCCGATCCAATTTTTTCGCTTTAACCAAATTTGAATCAACAGCGTGAACAGGATAATCATGAACCAAGCGAACAAATAGCCGAGCGGCCACTCGAGTTCAGGCATTTGTTTAAAGTTCATGCCCCAAACGGCACCGAAGGCGACGACCGGCGTCGTCAGTGCCGTGAAGACGGTCAACGCCTTCATGATCTCGTTGCCGCGAAAGTTTGACAGCGTCGAGGCGAGATCGGTCATCGCGATGACATCTTCCTGGTAGTGTTCAATTAACGTTAACAGCCGGTCGACACGGTACTCAGCAAGGCGATAAGACTTCAGCTCATTCAACTCTATGTCGAGGAACGCCTCTCGTCCCGCCATCAGTAGCTCGCGGTACGGGACGACCGTATCTGACCAACGTTCAATCTCACTCCGCAGCCCAAATATCTCGTTCATGAATTCAGGCGGAACTTGACCGCTCATTTCACGCTGTGACATCATCAGGCGTTCCTCATATTCATCGATCCCATGGAAGTAATAGTCCATCTTTTCGGCGAGCAGGTCATAGAACGCTTCAATCGGTGTGGCATATTGTTTCGCTGCGACGATCTCGCAGTACAAATCGTCAAACCCGATCGTCCATAAAAAGTCGCGCGTCACGAAATAGTGACCGATTTTCTGCGGTTCGCGTTCGAGCTGCTCATAGTCGAGCGTGAGCGAACCATACATATAGTCCTGCTCGACGATGATTTTCGTCACTTTGGCCGTCGTCAGTTGTTCGAGCCAATACGTGTACGCCTCCGCATAGTGGTCGTCAACGTGTACGATTTCCTCAGGTCGCGTGTACCAAGTCCAATTCATCCTTCATTCCCCCAATGTTCTTCTCTCCTCAAGTATTCCCGATTTACCGAGAAAGTTGGCATCTGGGGCGAACTTTCGTTAAGATGGAAGTACTGACAAGAAGAGAGGTGCTTTCATTGACGACTAAAATCGGTCAGCTCAAAGTGGGCGACACGTTAAACCAATATGTAATGATCAAACAATCATATCGAGGGCTCGCCGGGAACGGGAAGCCTTATCTGACGCTCGTTTTATGCGATGAGAGCGGCGAAATCGAGACGAAGGTGTGGGATAGCGCTGATACCGAGAAGTACGGGACGAAAAAGATCGTCCACGCCTCAGGAGAAGTCATGGACTATCGGGGCCGGACGCAGCTCAAACTGAAGCAGATCTCGATTATCGAAGGGGAGACGGACATCGCACCGTACGTCCGCTCTGCGCCGATCCCGAAGTCGGAGCTCGAGACGACGATCCGGGCGTATATCGACGCGATCAGTCACGAGGGCATGCGGGAACTCGTGACGACGATTGTCGACCGAAACGAAGAGGCATATTTCACGTATCCGGCGGCGGTACGTCATCATCATGCGGTCTATTCAGGGCTCGCGTTCCACGTTATGTCAATGCTCAAACTGGCCGGAACGATGTGTGACTTGTATCCACAGTTGAACCGGGACTTGCTCGTCTCAGGTGTCGTCTTGCACGATTTGGCGAAAGTCATCGAGCTGTCGGACGCGATCACCCCGGAATATACGCTCGAAGGCAAACTGCTCGGTCATTTGTCGCTCATGGCGTCCGAGATCGAAGTCACAGCCCGCGAGCTCGGGACAGATCGTGAAGTCACGACGCTGTTACAACATCTCGTCTTAAGTCACCACGGGAAGCCGGAGTGGGGCTCGGCGAACGCGCCGCAACTTCCGGAGGCCGAGATGCTGTTCTTCATCGATAACATCGACGCGCGGATGAACATGTTCGATAAAGCGTTCGAAGGTGTCGAGCCAGGAACGTTCACAGAACGGGTCATGGCGCTTGATAACCGGGCGTTCTACAAACCGAAGCTATAAAAAAAGGCAGGCATCCCGCGGGATGCCTGCCTGTTGCTTATTGTTCTGTCGACTCTTCAGCCGGTGCTTCTTCTTCCGCTTTGAGAGCGTCTTTTACTGCGTCGAATTGTGTTGAGGCTTTCGCGTCTTTCACGTCAACGTTGTATTTTTCGATCAACTCAGCGTAGATTTTGTTGGCGTCGACTGAAGCTGCTTTTTCAGTCGCCAATTCTTCACGGATGCGGTCTTTCTCGTCCTCGAGCTTGAGGTCTTTTTCTTTACGGTCTACGACTTTGATGACGTGGAATCCGAATTGTGATTGGACCGGCTCTGAGACTTTACCGACGACATCTTCTTGGAACGCGTATGCTTCGAATTCAGGAACCATGGCACCGGCTGAGAAGTAACCGAGGTCGCCGCCTTTTTCGCCTGAACCAGTGTCTGTTGATTTTTCTTTCGCAACGTCTGCGAAATCAGCGCCATCGTTCAACTCTTTGATGATCGCTTGCGCTTCTTCTTCCGTCTCGACGAGGATGTGGCTCGCCTGGACTTCGACGTTCTCTTTGGCGAATTGTGCTTCGATTTCTTCATCCGTCACGTCGACGAGTTCAGACTTGGCAGCATCGACGAGCATCTGCCCACGGAGCGCTTCTTTGAATTCGTCTGTGTCAGCCATACCAGCCTGTTGGATCGCTTGTTCGAACTCTTCTTTCGAGTTGAACTGCTCTTCCGTCTTGCTGAACTCTTCGTCGACTTTCTCTTGCTCGACTTTGTCGCCATACTCTTTTTCAAGAAGTGCGTTCATCGTTTCTTGGAAAGCGAGTTGTGGGACCATACGGTCGTAGCTCATGTCCGCGATTTCACCGCGCGTGATTTCGCCACCTTCGAAAGAGACAACAGCTGAGTTGTCAGAAGATCCGCCGCTCGTTGCAGCGTACGTACCGCCTACACCGATGAGAAGCGCGATTGCCGATGCGCCGACAAGGGCACCAGTTGAAAACTTTTTGTTTTGTTTGTTTGGTTCATTCGTCATTCCGTTTGACATATATTCCACCCCTAAAAATCTATAAGTTTCTATGTTCGACTATACCACATTTTGTTAATGCTGACAGCTGTTCGATTACCTGTGTAGTATCATAGCACAGAAACGTGTCGTATAATGATGAAAGAGAATGTGAAATGATGGGGTGGGAAACGTGTCGTTAGAAGAGAAAGTTAATCAGTTGTCTTTTCAGATGGAGCTGTTGCTCGGACTAGTCGATTGGTCGAGTCGGCCGTTTGAATATGAAGTCATCAAAGCAAACTTGACGAAGGAAGAAGTTGCGGACTTCTATAAACTACTCGACGAAATCAACAATCAACAAAATGAGCAAAGGCGTTACGGCTTGTCGTCCGTAGAGCCTTTGCTCGTCAGTTTCGTCGGGATGTTGCATCCGTCGTTAGACCCTGGGGTCATCTTGGCGGCGTGCGTCAAACAAGGGATCGCTCTCGAAATCACAGAGCCCCTTTACGCGCACGTCAAGCTTCTTTAGTCAGCTCGTCATCTTCGGGACGACGGCCTGCCTCTTCAGAAATCATTTTTGATGTTTCGGCGAAGATGTCCATAAAGTTGTCGCCGTACAGGCGGCGGACGATGGCCGTGATGTCCGTCAAGTCCGGGAACTTCCCATATAACTCCTGCAACGGGAGCGAGGCACGGAACACACCGTTCTCTTCAGGGTCGAACGCATGGATTGTTTTGAGCAAGAGCGCTTCACCTTCAGGCGTCAACTGTACATAAGTATTACGTTTGTCCGTTTCTTTTTTAGAGAACGTGAGGAGACCACGATCTTCTAATTTTTTCGAAAAGTTGAACGCGGTCGATACGTGCATCACGCCATATTTCGCAATCTCAGAGATTGAGGCGCCACCGAGCGCGTGGGCAATCCATAAAATATGATGCTCGTTTATGTTCAAATCGAAAGGCTTGATCCAGTTCTGCCAGTCTTTTTCGACCGTCTTCCACAATGCTTTACTGAGCTGAATGATTTTATGGCTATAGAGCATGGCCTCAGGGCCAGAGAATTCTTTTTCATGTTCCATCTCAATTCATCCTTTCCGGATACAAAGTGACTAAAACGACGGACGATGCCTAAAGACCGGTCAGTCGGTCTTCTTCGCTTTCGCTTCGGTCATATCTGACTGTACGTTTGAAAGCTCGTTTAGGTTTCCTTGGATCTGCTCGATTGAAGGCTGAATGTCTTGTTGATAGCGTTCGACCTCGGCTTTCACTTGATCCGTCAATTCTTTGCCTTGCAACTTACCAGCCGCCACCACTTGTGAAGCATCTTTGGCAACTTTTTGGAATTGTTCTTTCAACGTAGTGATTGTAGACGCCCGATGCTGATTCGATGCGGCATCGTTGGCCGTTCCACGAGCAATCTTTTTCACTGTCGCCACGCCTAAAAACGCTACGACAAAGCCAAAAGCAACCCACTCGCGACGATTGTGACTCGACAATACATTCCCCTCCTCAAGCACGATAATGCTAGAATACATTCTTTTCATATTATTTTACCAAAAAAGAGAGATTAAAAACCTATATCTCAAATAAAATTTTTCAGAACATTCAATTTTGACCGAAAAATCATTTTATTTTAAAATGAGGTCAAAGGAAGGTGACCTCCAGTGGACAAGCAAAAGCGTTGGTTCGATGACATGCTAGACTTGTACAACGCGGCGAAACAACTGGGAGATGACCCTTGGGCACATAAAATAATGGAAGCACTCGAGGCGGGATACGAAGCGTCAGAACAGAACGAACAGACGCGTAAACAAACTTTGCTTGAAAAGCGACTTTTTGAAATCGACACCCGTCTAAATGAATTAAGAAAAGAGTTCGAACAAGCGGAGTCTGTCAAATCTCGTCAGCAACTGTATGAGCAGGCGATCAAATTGCAAATAGAGCGGGCTCAAATTGAAGAAGAGCGGAAGCGGCACTTCAATTCGATCAACTCGTCATGAAAGACATGAAAGCGGACCAGGCTCTCGGAGGAGTCTGGTCCGCTTATTTTGTTCAAACACGTTGTTTGATTTGAGCCGCGAGCGTGTTCATTTCTTCTGGCGTGTACGCATCGTTATGGGTTTCCCATTTCGCATCGAAGCCGTCTTCTTGGCCGTAGCGTGGAAGCAAGTGAATATGGAAATGGTACACCGTCTGACCGGCGATCTCTTCGGCGTTCGAGAGGACGTTCATCCCGATCGCGCCCGTCTCGCGTTGAAGCGCGCTCGCGATTCCCGGGACCGCTTTAAAGACGTCACTTGCGACGTCACTCGGCAGTTCGTAAATGTTTTTGGCATGATGTTTCGGGATGACGAGGGTATGGCCTTTCGTCACTTGGGAAATGTCGAGAAAAGCGACGACGTCATCATCTTCGTACACCTTGTAAGAAGGGATGTCGTTGTTGACGATTTTACAAAAGATACAATTGGCATCGGTATGCATCGTATTTCCTCCATTCATGAAATGACTGATCGATTTCATCATAACACGGAAGTTCAGGCGAAAGAATGATTGTCCTCGTTCTCACGTCATCCTACAATAGAAGGACAAGAGAAAGTGATAGGAGTGGAGAGAATGGCGTATGAACGATCGAAAAAGACGACAAGGCAGCGCAAGATTCGCCTCGTCATCGTCCTAGCCGTTTTGCTCGTCTTAGCGACGGGGGCAATCTATATATGGGGCTATAAGCCGGCGGAGGCGAACGCGCAAATCCACGTTCGATTTAAAGAGGCTCTGTTGACGGAAGACGTCGCTTTCTTTGAGCAGACGGTTGAATATGAGACTGAGCCGCTCACGCGCGCCGAGGCACTCCGGTTCATGCGTTGGCTGAACGAAGAGAAGTCGATTCGAGGTGAGGCGATCTCTGAGGTGGCGGCGGACCGCGCCGATGAACGTCAAGGTATGGAGTCAGTCGGGTTGTTCCGCTTGCTTGATACGGGAGACGGCCGGTTCGGCTTTGCGGATTATCGAATTGAGCTGTTACCGCAAACGTTCGTTGCGACGTCAGACGTGCCGTTGACGAACATATGGGTCGATGGGACACAAGTAGGCCGGATTGATGCGGCGGGCGACAGCCTGACGGTCGAGCGGATGCCAGGCCGGTACGACGTCAAAGCCGTCGCGGTCGTGAACGGGGAGACCGTCACGCGAACGGAGACGGTGACGCTCGTTCGGGAGGAACAGCTCGCTTTCGCGCTACAGCCCGAAGCGAACGAGACGATTGCCGGTCAGTTCGATATCGAGCGGGTCGAGCTGATCGAGATTGAAGTCGAGGCGAGGACCGGGCATTCGCTTGAAACGATTGAGTCGGTTATGAACAAGCGGGAGAAAACGGTCGTCGGACAGCTCGGTGAACCGCTTGAACGGGACGGCGACGTGTGGCGGTATGCCGGTATGGATGTGACATTTGTTAAAAAGAAAGTGAACCAAATCGACATCGATTTGGACAAACGGACGGACGATATGGTCGCCCTCCTCGGTGAACCGAATGAACGAATCGAGACAGAGCTTGGGATCGAGTGGCGTTACGATCGCTCGCTGTTCGAATCGATTTTCACGCTGCTCGGCCTAGAAACGGAAAAACGCTTCATCGAACGCGACGGGGCGATGTATTTATTGTTAAGTTGAACGAAAAAAACGGGACCCTCGTGTCGAGGGTCCCGTTTTTGTAGCACTGGATTAGCGCTTTTTGTTCATTGATTTCATAACGAACGATACGATCAAGATCAAGATAATCGCACCAAGAAGTGCTGGAATAATCGCGATGTCAGCGATGATTGGTCCGAAATCAGGGAAGATCAATCCGCCAAGCCAAGCACCAATGATACCGGCGATGATGTTACCGATGACGCCGCCTGGTACGTCTTTACCTAAAATAAGACCTGCTAACCAACCGATGATACCTCCGACGATCAAATAAAGAATAAAACCCATGCAAACATTCTCCTCTCTGTTTTGTCCATTGTTCTTAATAACAATTTTATGGAACAATGGAAGTGATGAATAAGTTTTTAAAATGCCTTACAGTAGAGAATATTCCCATGTGACAATTTTTAAAACATATATCACAAAAAAAAGTTGAAAATAAGGGGTGGAGTTTTCATGTTACACGTCGAACACTTGAACGGCGGTTATATAGGTAAACAAGTGCTGCATGATGTTTCGTTTGAAGTAAAAAAAGGTGAGCTCGTCGGGCTGATAGGGCTAAACGGTGCCGGGAAGTCGACGACGATTAAACATATTTTAGGATTGCTTGAACCGATTTCGGGATCGGTCGAAGTCGACGGCGAAACGTTGCAATCGTCTGAAAAAAATTATCGCAAGAAAATAAGTTATATACCTGAGACGCCGATTTTGTATGACACGTTGACGTTACGTGAACATTTGTTGTTGATGGGGAAAGCGTACGAGATTGACAGCCGTGACCTCGAGATGCGGACGGAACGCTTGGCCCGCGACATGCGCATGGAGAAACAGTTGGACTGGTTCCCATCCGTCTTCTCGAAAGGGATGCGCCAAAAAGCGATGATCCTGAGCGCGCTCGTGACGAAGACGCCGCTCTTGATCGTCGACGAACCGTTCGTCGGGCTCGACCCGCTCGCAATCCGTCAACTGCTCCGCCTGTTTGATGAGTATAAACAAGAGTGTGCGATTCTCATGTCGACGCACATCCTCGAGACGGCGGAACGTCACTGTGACCGGTTCGTGTTTCTCCATCAAGGAGTCGTGATCGCGACCGGTACGGCAGCGCAGTTGCGTGAAAAATATGCGCTCCGTCCTGACGCAACGCTCGATGACATTTATGTCGAGGCGATCGAGGCTGAGGAGCGGGCGCAATGAGGGTGTTCAACGCGCGGTTTAGTAGTTGGATGGAAGAAGTCGTGAAGTATAGCCGCTATGTGGCGAACGGGGGTCTCTTGTTCACGCTCTACTTCACGCTCATTTACGGGGGGTTCGTCTACAATCAATTTTTAAACGGACTCGACCCGGCGTTTCCGAGCGAATGGATCGTCGCGCTCGTGTTCTTGTTCTTGCCGCTCGGGCATCGGCCGCGGACGTTGCTTCAAGAAGCGGATCAAGTGTTTTTGTTGCCGGAGCTCGGGGATATCCGTTCGTATATGAACGGGGTTCGTCTGTTCAACGTCGTGTTCGCGAGCGTTCGGGCGCTCGTTGTCATGCTCGTGGTCTTGCCGCTCATCGTCCGGACGCAAGCGCTCACGCCGGCAGAAGTAGGCGCCATCGTCGCAGCGAGCGTGTTGCTTTCGGTGGCGGGTCGCCTCGCAAAGCTCGAACTGATCTCAAATGTGGTGCTCTTCAGTGCGCTCGCGAGTGGAGTCATCATGATTTTCGGTGTCCCGTTATTGACGCCGGTGCCGGCGCTTGTCGCGCTTGTCTTGCTTCATCTAAGACGGCACGACCGCATCCCGCTCCTTGATTGGCTCACGCTCGAGCAGAAGAGCAAGGCGCAGTTCGACCGTGTCATCAGTTGGTTCGTCGACTTGCCGGCGATGCGGGAAGAAGTGAAGGAGAGAAGTGTCATCGTGCGAACGCTCGAGCGTTCGGTGCTCAGACGCGCGGATGCCGCGCGTTATGTCTATGGCTTACGCGTCATCCGTTCGAAAGACTCGCTCGACCTCGTGTTCCGCCTTTCTGTCGTGGCGTTCATCGTCATGTGGCTGTCGGGTGGCTGGTATGTCGGCTTGGTCGTCCCGCTGTTCGTCGGTTTGACCGCACTCCAACTCGTGCCGCTCTTCAAACGGCTCGATACGATGTCGATCGCTTCATGGTTGCCGATCACGCGTCTTGAACGGCTGGCGGGTTACAAATGGTGGATGAACCGCTTGCTGATTGGTCAGTTGGTCGTCCTGACGGTTGGGTCGGTCGTGTTCGGTGCTAGAGTTGACGCGGTCGCGGGAGTCGTGCTCGGCTATCTCGTCATCCGTTACTATTTAGGGCGGTTGAAATGAATAAGGGCCACCCTTCCGCATATGGAGGGTGGCCCTTTGACTGCTATTATTTTTTTGGTGACATGACCGACACGCTCGAGCCGAGAATCTTCGGCAGGCGAGCCGGGGTGTTAGTTTCCGAATCGATTTCACCGTACGCCGATACACCGTGCTCGGCGATATCGAGTCCGACGTCTTCTTGCTCTTCAGTGACACGGAGACCGATCGTCACGTCGAGTAGTTTTAAGAAGACGTAGCTTCCGCCTCCGGCGATGACCATTGCGATCAAGACACCAAGCGCCTGGACGCCGAGTTGTGACAAGCCGCCACCGTAGAAGAGGCCGGCCGAACCGATGCCGGTGATCTCGACGAGACGCGGTGATGCGAAGAACCCGAGTGCGAGTGTTCCGATGATGCCAGCGACACCGTGGACCGAGAAGGCACAGAGTGGGTCATCGATATATTTCGCCATGAGGATACTCGTGCCGTATGTTGCGATGGAAGCTAGGGCGCCGATGACGACAGCGGCCCATGGTTCGACAAAGGCACAAGCGGCTGTGATGGCGACGAGCGCCCCGAGAACACCGTTGACGACTGAAGGGATGTCGGCCGTCTTCTTGTGGATCATGACGATGGCGAGCGCGCCGAGCGCACCGGCAGCCGTAGCGAGCATCGTCGTAAGAGCGACATAACCGAAGAATCCGTCAGCAACCGACATTGTCGATCCCGCGTTGAACCCGAACCAGCAGAGCCAAAGGACGAGTCCGCCGACGACCGTCAAGACGTGGTTATGACCGGCGAGTGATTCTGTTTTCCGTCGTGGTTTCAAGATGATCGTCGCCATGAGGGCGGCCATCCCACCTTGGAGGTGGACGACGGCTGAACCTGCGAAGTCTTGCATCCCCATTGAGCCGAGGAGTCCACCCGCCCAAACCGAGCGAGCGACGATCGGATAGAGAATGGCGACGAAGAAGATACCGAATAAGACGTAAGCCGACAGTTTAGCCCGTTCCGCAAATCCGCCCCAAGCGATTGCGAGCGCAACGGCGACGAATGACAATTGGAACAAGAATTTAATGTCGAGCGAGACGTTGGCCCAGTCGAGGCTCGTGAACGATCCGTTTAAAAAGAATCCTTCAGTCCCGAACCAGCGGGTACCATCCCCGAATGAGAGGCCGAACCCGACGGCCCAAAAGGCGATTGCCGCCACAGAGAGGCTGATGATTTGTTTGACAGCGACATGCCCGGCGTTTTTAGCCCGGAGCGTCCCAGTCTCGAGTAAGCCGAAACCAAGTTGCATCGTCAAGACGAGCAGTGCAGCGATGAGTACGAACAGCGTGTCCATATAATACATAATTTCTTCCATGTTGCGATTCCTCCTTTTAGCAAGTGTGATTTCAAAAGTTGGTTTCAGTTTAAGACGAAATGAACGGGTTGGATTGCAATTTGTCAGATTATCTGACATAGTTTTTTTGAGAAGGGAGATGGCGGACGATGGACTACAAGTCGAAGAAAGTGATTGGAATGGGCATCATTACCGAACTGACCGGGCTTTCTGAACGACAAGTGCGCTATTATGAGGCGAAAGGACTCGTCTTCCCGGAACGGACAAAGGGAGGCTCACGTAAATATTCTTTCCATGACGTCGAACGGTTGATCGACGTGGCGTCGAAGCTTGAGGACGGATGGCGGATTCAAGACATTAAAGAGCGCGAGAAACGTCTGTCGACGAGACAGCGTGACGATTTGATCCGGGGTCAGCTCAATTCGGCGTTCCGCACGTACCCGACAAAGAAATGACACAATGAAAACACAATGAAAATGCTTCACATTAGCATTATTCTAATTAATTTCTGTATAATGTTTTTGAGTTCACATACCTATAGAAGAAGAGTGTAGGAGAATTATAGAGGGGAATGACGCGACGTATGAACGATACTATTTTGAAGGCGTTTCGAGGAGAGGCGACAGACTATGTTCCGGTCTGGTATATGCGCCAAGCCGGACGCTACCAACCAGAATATCGTGAGATCAAGAAAACGAGGACGTTGTTCGAAATCACACACGATTCAGAACTATGCGCCTACGTGACAGAACTCCCGGTCAAGCAACTTGGAGTCGACGCGGCCATTCTGTACAAAGATATTATGACACCACTCCCATCGATGGGTGTCGATGTAGAAATTAAGAGCGGGATTGGCCCGGTCATCGATAATCCGTATCGGACGATGGAGGACGTCGAGCGCTTGAAACCGCTGAATATCGACGACATCTCGTACGTGCTCGAGACGATCCGTTTGCTCCGGGAGCGTCTTGAAGTGCCGCTCATCGGATTCTCGGGAGCGCCGTTCACGCTTGCGAGCTATATGATTGAAGGCGGTCCATCGAAAAGCTATCATCGGACAAAAGCACTCATGTACGCTGAGCCGGACGTTTGGAACGCGCTCATGGACAAACTTGGAGACATGGTCATCACGTACGCCAAAGCGCAAGCTGAGGCCGGGATCCAAGCGTTCCAATTGTTCGATTCATGGGTCGGGACGCTCAGCCGCAAAGATTATGTCCGCTACATTAAACCGACGACTGAGCGCATCTTCACTGAATTGCGCACGCTCGACATCCCGCTCATCATGCACGGTGTCGGAGCGAGCCATCTTGTAGAAGAATGGCAGGATCAGCCAATCGACGTCGTCGGGCTCGACTGGCGCTTGTCGGTTCAAGAAGCGCGCGATCGCGGCATTACGAAAGCGGTGCAAGGAAACTTGGACCCGTCGTTCTTGCTGGCACCATGGCCGGTCATCGAGGAGAAAGTGAAAGAAATCCTCGATGAAGGGATGAAACAACCGGGCTACGTCTTCAACTTGGGACATGGGGTGTTCCCAGAAGTCGACCCGGCCGTACTCGTCAAATTGACGGCATTTATCCATGACTATTCACGTGAAAAAATGGGAGGCAAATCATCATGAAAACAGTCGGATTACTCGTAATGGCTTATGGAACACCATATAAACCGGAAGACATTGAACGATATTATACGCACATCCGTTACGGACGCAAGCCGGCACCGGAAGCGCTCCAAGACTTGACGGAACGTTATGAGGCGATCGGGGGCGTATCTCCGCTCGCGAAGATCACGATTGACCAAGCGGAGACGCTTCGAGACATTTTGAACGAGCGTCACGCTGGTGAAATCGACTTCAAATTATATATCGGTCTCAAGCACATCGAACCGTTCGTCGAGGATGCGGTCGCGCAAATGGCGAACGACGGCATTAAAGAAGCGGTCTCAGTCGTTCTTGCCCCTCATTATTCGTCATATAGCGTCAAGTCTTACAACGGACGCGCCCATGAAGAAGCGGCGAAATACGACATCGAGATCCGTTCGGTCGAGTCGTGGTACGATGAGCCGAAATTTATCAATTGGTGGGCCGAAGCGATCAAAGACACGTTCGCGAACTTGCCGGTCCCAGCCGAAAAGGCGTGCTTGATCGTGTCGGCGCATAGCTTGCCAGAGAAGATTTTGGCCGGTGGCGATCCGTACCCGGATCAGTTGAAAGAGACGGCAGACAAGATCGCGCAAGCTGCCGGTGTCATCAACTATGAGGTCGGTTGGCAGTCTGAAGGCAACACGCCGGATCCTTGGATCGGGCCGGACGTCCAAGATTTGACGGCTGAACTTCACGAAAAACATGGCTACGAGGCGTTTGTCTATACGCCGGTCGGTTTTGTCGCTGACCACCTCGAAGTGCTCTTCGACAACGACGTGGAATGTAAAGTCGTTTGTGACCGCCTTGGCGTTCACTACGCACGTCCAAACATGCCAAACGCAGAGCGGAGCTTCATCGAAGCCGTCGCAGATCGGATGGAAAGCGTGATCGTGCATCATGCGTAATTTGACGATTGTCGGTGGTGGGATCACAGGTCTCACCGCCGCTTTTTATGCCGAGCGTTATTTGCCGGAAGACGTGTCGATCACGCTGTTAGAGGCGAATGACCGGTTAGGCGGAAAAATCGATACGTTCGAGACCGGTGAATTCGCGGTCGAGCGCGGTCCTGACTCTTACGTGTTCAGGAAGACGGCGATGACCGAGTTGATCCATGACGTCGGTCTCGGGGACGAGCTCGTCCGGAACGGGGTCGGCCAAGCGTACGTCTTGCATCATGACGGGTTACATCCGATTCCGAAACAGACGGTGATGGGCATCCCACTCGACGTCGACGTGTTCAAGCAGACGTCGCTCTTGTCAGAAGACGAGCACGCGGCATTGCGGGCCATGCTGTTGTCGCCCCCGGACATCACGCCCCCGGAGACGGACGTCTCACTCGGCCTCTATCTTCGAGAACGGGTCGGGGATCCGATTGTCGACCGATTGATCGAGCCGCTATTGTCGGGCATTTATGCCGGCGATATCGACAAGATGAGTGCGCTGTCGACGTTCCCGCAGTTTATCGAAGGTGAGAAGAAGTACGGCAGTCTATATGAAGGGATGCGCCATCTTCGTCCCGAACAGCGTGTCGCTGAAGTCGGCGCGAAGAAAGTCGGACAGTTCGCTTCGCTCCGGCGAGGTTTGAAGTCGCTGACGGACCGTCTCGCGGAACGGCTCGAGCGGACAGAGGTCATCTTGAACTGTTCGGTCGAACAAGTCGAGGAGACGGAGACAGGCTATCGTCTGCTCACGAATCGTGGCGATATGGATTCAGAGCGTCTCGTGATGACGGTCCCGCCGCGTCTCATTCGTCAGTTCTTACCGAAAGTCGACAGTGATTTCTTGGCCGATATGAAGCCGCATGCGACCGCGACGTGCTCACTCGTCTTTAAAGAGACAGATATCGAGCTCCCGTTCGTCGGTACGGGCTTCGTCACGAGCCAAGAAGCGGACGTGATGATCACGGCGTGTACGTTCATCGATCAAAAATGGCCACACGCCGTGCCAGACGGCTATCACGTTCTCCGTGTCTTCCTCGGTCGTCCGGGTGCTGACGAGATCGTCGATGCGCCGGATGAGGACATTGTGGCGACAGCGCTGCATGACTTGGGCGGTTTGATGAACATCAAAGCCGCACCGCTCCAGGCGGTCGTCAGCCGGCTGCGGGACGGATTGCCACCGTACGCGGTCTTCCACGCCGACCGGGTGCGAGCGCTTCGGGCCGAGATGAGCCGAGTTTATCCGGGCGTGCTGCTCGCGGGGATCGCCTACGACGGGATCGGTATGCCGGACTGTATTAAGAGCGTCCACGAGCAGATCAAACAGTTAGCAGAACTTGGTTAAGGATTTGTGAAGAGCGGTGTCGGATTTTTCCGTCGGCCTCTCTTTTTGTTATAGTTAGAAGCGAAAGAGAAAAAGAGGGAGTGGATGTTGATGACAACGTATAAACTGTTCGTATCCGATATGGATGGCACGATTCTGCACAACCACACAAAAATCGCACCGGAGACGGCGGAAATCGTCCGCGCCGCCGAAGCGCAAGGGATTCGCTTTGCGATTGCGACGGGACGCAATTACTTCAACGCGAAAGGAATTCTCGATGAAGCCGGTCTCACGTGCCCGATCGTCTCGTCAAACGGGGGCCGCGTCTTGACTGAAACGGGAGAGGTGCTCCATGAAATCGATTTGACGGTAGAAGAAGCGCTCGAAGTCGTGTCGGTGCTTCATCAAGACCATAAGTATTCGGATATCTTTTATGAGATGTATTCGGAAGCGGGACTTGTCGCAAGTCGCCTCGATTTGATTGAAGCGACGATGGAAAACTTGAAGCAAAATGGTGACGACCGGTCGCTCGAGATGTATGAGTTCTTCCGGAAGCGCTATTACGTCAACGAAGACGTCCGTCTCGTCGAGGACATCGAGGACTTCATCAAAAACGAGGCCGGACGCGTCTATAAATTCATCGCGTTCTCAAGTCATTTTGAGAAGATGTCATCACTATGGACTGAAATCGATGAGCGTGTCGACGGGGTATACGTCACGTCATCGGGGAACGACAACATCGAAGTGATGGCGAACGGGGCCGACAAAGGTCACGGCGTCAAGAAGCTCGCCGAGCACTTCGGTGTCGATTTGTCAGAAGTCGTCGTCATCGGTGACAACTTGAACGACGTGCCGATGTTTGAAGTCGCCGGCAAAGCGATTGCGATGGGCAACAGTCACGAGGAGTTAATTGCCATCAGCCACCACGTCACGGAACGTCATGATGAGTATGGCGTCGCGAACGCGTTGAAGCGCATCATGAGCGGTGAGTGGAAGTAAACAAGTTGTAGAGCGGGTGATTCGTCTCGTATAATACAACTAACGAACATCCGATTAGGAGGAAACCGACTGTGAAATTTATCTTTAACCCGGACATCCGGGACCCAAAACTCAACTTGGCGGTCGAGGAGTATATCCTCAAGCATTTGAACGTCGAGCATGAGGACTACTTCTTGTTCTATATTAACGGCCCGTCGATCATCATCGGCAAAAACCAGAACACGTCAGAAGAAGTCAACTTGAAGTATATCGAAGAGAACGGGATCGACGTCGTCCGTCGCTTGTCTGGCGGCGGTGCCGTCTATCACGACGAAGGCAACTTGAACTTCAGCTTCATCACGAAAGATGACGGCAATTCGTTCAATAACTACAAGAAGTTCACACAGCCGATCGTCGATGCGCTCAAACAACTCGGTGTCGAAGCAGAATTGACCGGTCGTAACGATATTCAAGTCGGCGAACGGAAAATCAGCGGGAACGCCCAATTCACGACGCGTGGTCGCATGTTCAGCCACGGGACGCTCATGTTCAACTCGAACATCGAGGAAGTCGTCAACTCGCTCAACGTCTCGGAAGAGAAGATGCGCTCAAAAGGCATCAAGTCGGTTCGGAGCCGAGTCGCCAACATCACGGAATTTTTAGAAGAAGAGATGGAGATGGAACGGTTCGTCGAGGCGCTTCTCCACTCGATCTATGATGGTCAAGACCCGGAACGTTACGTGCTCCGTGACGAGGACTGGGAAATCGTTCAAGACATCTCGAAAGAACGCTACGCGAACTGGGACTGGAACTTCGGGAAGTCACCGAAGTTCGATGTCGAATCGAAGCGTCGTTTCCCGATCGGCACGATTGACGTTCGTTTGAACGTCAATAAAGGGACGATCACGGAAGCGAAAATCTACGGCGACTTCTTCGGCGTTGGTGATATCCACGACGTCGAGCAGGCACTCGTCGGGACGCGGTTCGAACGGGTCGCGATTCGGGAACAATTGTCACACCTCGACGTCAAGCATTACTTCGGTAACGTCGACTTAGAAGAATTGGTCGATCTCATTAGCTGAGGCGATTTTGCAGGAGGATGGTCTGTTTCAGAGACCATCCTTTTTGGCGTTTTCGTGAAACCTCGTGTGTAGCGTTGCGAGTCGTTGCGGGAAGGCGTATCATAATTATTGCAAGCGCTTTCGTTAACGGAGATGAGCCAATAGGAGGAATGAAGATGTGCCGTTTCATCACAGAATGGATGGACACGAACTGGATGTGGGTGACCGATCAACCGACGTTCGAGCGAGCCATGCTCGCGATTGGTCTTGAGCTAGAAGGAAAAGGAATTGTCGATGATACGTTCGCGCAAGTCATCATCGAGCAGGAGCGCACGATCCCGTCCGGAGTGACGGACGTCGCCATCCCGGTCGCTGTCATCGACGTGCCGAACCAGGTCTCAAAGCGCGATGGCATCACGCTGCTCCACTTGAACCGTCCGTTCGACGTGCGGACGATCGCCGGGGAATCGGTCTGTGCAGAACTGATCTTTATCATCACAGCGACGACTGACGAGAAGAAACAGACGTTCCATAAGTTGATCGATGATCTGCTCATGGACGACGAAGCGTTGCAAGCGCTTGTTCACGTCCAAAGCCGGGCCGGGCTATATCATTTGCAGACGATGGATTTGAAAGCGTTTTCTTCCTGAGATGTTTCATGTACAATAGAGGTAACTGAAAAAGAGCGCGGTTGCCGTGCTCTTTTTTACGGCTCAAGAGTGAATCGTCATTCATTTCCAAAGGGGGATTACCATGGCAAACTTAGTCACAGCGTTACAAGGGGTTGTGGCCGCGCATCCAAATAAGGCGGCCTACGTGTTCGGGGAGGACACGGTCAGCTACGAACAGTTTTTCGGACAAGTCCAAGCGATGGCATCGACGCTTGAACAGAAGGGGATCGACAGAGGGGACCACGTCGCGCTCGTCCTTGGGAATAGCCCGGCGTTCTTGATTTCTTATTTTGCGGTCCTCGCGCGAGGGGGAATCGTCATTCCGATCAACCCTACATATACGCCGGACGAGATGGCTTACATTTTACTCGATGGAGACGTGAAAGCGATCGTCGCCTTGTCGCCGCTCGTCGCGCAAGCCGAAACGGCGCTCACGAACTTGCCGCAGTTGAAACTCGTCATCTCGGTACCGTATGCGGATGTGCCCGCAATCGAGCGCACAGGGGATATCGAATTTATGCCGTTTTCAAAAGCGTTCGCCTCGGGCGTGACGGCGCTAGTCGAGGTCGATGAACAAGACGTCGCCGTCATCTTATATACGAGCGGGACGACAGGTAAACCTAAGGGAGCGCTGTTGACCCACCTCAACTTGTTCTCGAACGCGCACTCAATCGGAGAATATCTCGAGATCACACCGGACGATAAGGCGCTCGCGGCGCTACCGATGTTCCACGTCTTCTGTTTGACGGTCATCGTCAACGCGCCGCTCCTGCGCGGGGCGACGATCATCATCTTGCCGAAGTTCTCGCCGCAAGACGTATTCGATCTCATTCCGAAGCACCAGGTCAGCATTTTTGCCGGTGTGCCGACGATGTACAACTTCTTGTTACAAACGGCGCTGAAAGTACCGGCTTACGCGTCGGCGCTCAAGCACGTCCGCGTCTTCGTCTCGGGCGGGGCGAGCTTACCGGTCCAACTGCTCGAATCGTTTGAACAAAAGTTCGAGTGTAAGATCCTCGAAGGGTATGGCCTGTCAGAGGCGTCGCCGGTCACTTGTTTCAACCCGCTCCACGGGGAACGGAAAGCGGGATCGATCGGTCCGTCGATCGTCCACGTCGAGAACAAAATCGTCGACGAGCTCGGCGAAGAAGTCGGTGTCGGCGAAGTCGGGGAACTCATCGTCCGCGGTCCGAACGTCATGAAAGGCTATTACAAACTGCCTGAGGAGACGTCGATGACGCTTCGGGACGGCTGGCTCTATACGGGCGACTTGGCGAAACGTGACGAGGACGGATATTTTTACATCGTCGACCGGAAAAAGGATATGGTCATCGTCGGTGGTTATAACGTCTACCCGCGGGAAGTCGAAGAAGTGTTGTACCAACACCCGGGCATCGTCGAGGCTGCCGTCATCGGCGTGCCCGATGCCGAGCAAGGTGAAGCGGTGAAGGCGTTCATCGTCACCCGCGATGAGCTTTCGGTCGACGAGATCCGCGCGTTCGCGGCGACGAAACTTGCCAAATATAAACAGCCGAGCCACATCGAGATCATCGATGAGTTACCGCGAAATACGACCGGTAAAATTTTGCGGACGGTTTTGAAAAGCGAAGCGTTTCAACGCAACTGAATCAAGCAAGGGCGACACACAATTGTCGCTCTTTTTTTATTTCATACGTTTGACACCATTACGGGGTAGGGGTATATTAGACGTGAGGTGATAACAATGGATGAATTCTTGCACGAACAGCCGCTCGTCCCGCGCGAAGACGCCGAGCGAGTTGCGCTCAGTAAACGGCTGCGCCGGATCGAAGGCCAAGTCCGTGGGATTCAAAAGATGGTCGAGAGCGACCGATATTGCGTCGATATCTTGACGCAGACGTCGGCTATTCAAGCCGCGTTAAAGCAAGTCGAGATGCAGCTGCTTGAGCGTCATATGCGTAAATGCTTGGTCCATGCGAGTGAAACGGAAGATATGGATCCATACATTGACGAATTGATGACAATTGTCAGCCGCATTAAAAAGTAAGGAGGTGCTCGTATGAAGACTGTCGAACTGTCGATTCAAGGAATGACATGCGCCGCATGCTCAGCCCGAATCGAGAAAGTATTGAATAAGATGGACGGGGTCGATGCGACCGTCAACTTGCCGCTCGAGACGGCGACAATTCGCGTCGAGGACGGCATCACCGAAGAGGAGCTGATCGCCCGGATCGAGAAGATCGGCTACGGGGCGGAACGAAAAGTCGAGCGCACACCGAAACATGACCTCCGCCCACTAGAACGGAAAGTGCTCATTTCGGCGCTTCTTTCGGCGCCGCTCTTACTCGTCATGATTACCCATATCCCTGGGTTAATGTTCCATGCCGATTGGCTCATGAACCCGTGGTGGCAATTCGCGCTCGCGACACCGGTCCAGTTTTGGATCGGGGCCCAGTTTTATCAAGGGGCGTATAAGAGCCTGAAGAGCGGGGCGGCCAATATGGACGTCCTCGTCGCGACGGGGACATCCGCCGCCTACTTCTATTCCGTTTTCGAAATGCTCATCCATCCGATGAATCCGTCCCTTTACTTCGAGACGAGCGCTGTGTTGATCACGCTCGTATTGCTCGGGAAATGGTTGGAGGCACGGGCGAAAGAAAAAACGACAGATGCGCTCAAATCGCTTCTGTCGCTGCAGGCGAAAGAAGCAATCTTACTCGTCGACGGGGAAGAGCGGTCGGTGGCGATCGACCTTGTCAACGTCGGCGACGTGATCGTCGTCCGTCCAGGTGAGAAAGTGCCGGTCGACGGTAAGATCGTTGAAGGTGAGACGGTCATCGATGAATCGATGTTGACCGGCGAATCGATCCCGTCTGAAAAAGGCGTCGGTTTTGATGTCGTCGGTGGGACGATCAATCGAACACACCGCTTCTTGATGGCGGCAGAGCGTGTCGGCAGCGAGACGATGCTTGCGCAAATCGTCCGTGTCGTCGAACAGGCACAAACGGATAAAGCACCGATTCAACGGCAGGCCGACCGAATCTCTGGCGTGTTCGTACCGATCGTCGTCGCCATCAGTGCCGTCACGTTCGCCGTTTGGTTGTTCGGGTTTAATGATCTCGATATGGCGATTCGGTCTTCAATCGCCGTCCTCGTCATCGCTTGCCCGTGTGCACTCGGACTTGCGACCCCGACCTCGATCATGGTCGGGACCGGCCGTGCGGCTGAACAAGGCGTCCTCTTTAAAGGGGGCGGTCAACTCGAATCATTGAACGGTGTCGATGTCGTCGTGTTCGATAAGACGGGGACGCTCACGAACGGGACGCCTGAAGTCGTGGCGACGTTCGGGGACGAGTCGTTCTTACAACGGGCGGTCATGGCCGAGCGTCAGTCGACGCATCCACTTGCGGAAGCGATCGGTCGTGGCGTCGGCGTCGGGCACGTGGAACGGGTCGAAGAATTATCGGGCCGAGGATTGAATGCGGTCGTCGATGGGAAAGAGCTTCTTATCGGTTCGGTCCGGATGATGCGCGAGGCCGGATTCACGTTGCCTGATTGGGACATGCAAGCGATGACGCCGGTTTACGTGGCGAGTGAATCTGAAGTCGTGGCAGCGTTCGGTCTTCAAGACCGGTTGAAAGAAGGTAGCCGGGAAGTCGTGCAACGACTTGCGACGACGAGACAAGTGTATGTCTTGACGGGAGACCGAAAAGAAGTCGCGCTCGACGTGGCGCGTGAACTAGGCATCGCTGAAGCGAACGTCATTGCCGAGGTGTTGCCCGTCGAGAAGGCAGACCACATCGAGGCACTGAAACAACGTGGCCGCGTCGCCATGGTCGGTGACGGGATGAACGATGCGCCTGCGCTCGCCGTCGCGGACGTCGGTATCGCCTTCGGCAGCGGGACGGACGTCGCTTTAGAAGCGGCGGACGTCACGATCATGGGTCGGGACATCGAAGGCGTGGATCGGGCGATCGAGATGAGTGCGCTCACGATGCGAAACATCCGTCAAAACCTATTTTGGGCGCTCGCCTATAATAGCTTCGGTATACCGATTGCCGCGGCCGGTTTGCTCGCTCCATGGATTGCCGGGGCGGCGATGGCGTTCAGTTCGGTTTCGGTCGTATTGAACGCACTGCGATTAAAAAAACAAGGAGGACATCAAAAATGAATGAGACAGTCTTGAAAGTAGAAGGTATGACATGTAACCATTGTAAGGCAGCGGTTGAAGGGGCTTTGACCGAATTAGAAGGCGTCGAGTCAGCCATCGTCTCGTTGCAAGATCACCGGGTCGATGTCATCCATAACGATAAGATTTCCGTCAAAACGATGATCGAAGCTATCGAAGAACAAGGTTACGACGTCAACGCATAACGACCGGATCCCGCCTGTGAGGCGGGATTTTTTTGTGATGTTCTCATACTAAAAACTATGATATAGTATAGATGATAATGAGAATCGGTATCAGCGGGAAGGTGGGGTTACGATGGAACTCGTCATGATCAGCGGCGTGTTGGCGTTACTTAGCGGGGGGACGGCCTTCCTCGCTCAACAATTGCGGACACGGCCGACACGGTGAGGAGGGGAAACCCTTCTTTTTTTTCGTCAACTTAAGAGATTGACGGTACATCCAGACGGCTCAAAACGAGTGATTTCCCATCATTCGTCGACAATTGTTTGATATGATAGTGAAAAATGTTGCAGAGGTGACTAAAATGTACACGATCTATTTAGTCGATGATGAGGTCAATTTAAACAAAATGCTCGTCACGTATTTAGAGCAAGAAGGCTACCAAGTCCGTTCGTTCACGGATGGTGTATCAGCCCAAGCCGCGATTCAAGACGAACCTGACTTATGGGTGCTCGATATTATGCTACCGGACCTCGATGGCTTTCAGTTGTTGAAGCAAATCAAGGCGACGAACGCCAATACACCGACGATCTTCATTTCGGCCCGTGATGAGGACATCGATAAAATCATCGGACTGGAGATGGGTTCGGATGACTACATCGCCAAACCGTTCTTACCGCGCGAGCTCGTCATCCGGGTCAAAAAATTGATCGATCGGGTGTACGGGTCGAAATCGAACGAACATATCGAGTACGGGGAATACACGATTTATCCGGACAAACGACTGATCAAGCATGCTGCGGATGATATCGATTTGACGTCCAAAGAGTTCGATTTGTTATTGCTCTTCCTCGAGCATCCGGGCTCGGCGCTGTCGCGTGAGCAAATATTAGAAGGCGTTTGGGGTCGCGACTATTTCGGCTCAGACCGTGTCGTCGATGACTTGGTCCGACGCTTACGGAAGAAGTTGCACCGACTCGAACTTGAGACGCTGTATGGGATCGGTTATCGACTCGTTAAGCCATGAGACTTCACGATCTTAAGCCGAAACGGCTCATGTGGAAAATCTGGGTATTGATTTTGCTCATCATCGTCACCTTGGCGTTGATGATCTTGTTGACGGTCCGCTCCTCGATCACGCAGTTCATCGATGAACAAGTGTATGAGACGCTTCAAGATGTCGATTATTACCTCGGAAATACGAACGAGCTCGAAAATATTCCGAGCAACCCGATCGAGTACGATCGGCGTCAACAAGAATCACGTTCGGTCAATCAGCTTATCTTTTTGCCGAACGGACGCATCATTTACGGCTCGGCCCCGCTCGAGCTGACGAATCGGATGTATCAAGAGGCGCTCGAACAGACGAGTGAGGTCGCCAAATATCAGACGACGATCGATGGGGAAGACGTCTACTATACGATTCGTCAAAACGAATATGACGGTGCCCTCATCTACCAGGCGTCGTACGCCTGGGACGCTTATCGCCGTGAGCTCGTCTCGACATTGTTCTGGCGTATCTCGATTTTAATTGGTGTCATCAGCCTCCTATCACTCATCCCGGCCCTTTGGATGTCGAGAGAGTTGACGAAGCCGATCGTCGAGATGGAACGGGCCGTTGAGAAAATATCGAACCGCCAATGGGAGACGGTGTTACCACTCGCCAGGGAAGACGAGCTCGGGCAATTGGCGCGGTCGATCGACGCGATGCGCCAAGAACTGCAAGAGCAAGATTTGGCGCAACAGGCGCTCTTACAAAACATCTCTCACGATTTGAAGACGCCGATCATGGTCATTCGCGGCTATGCCCAGTCAATCGGGGACGGCATCTATCCGACCGGAGACTTGAAAGGGTCGGCCGAAGTCATTGATGAAGAAGCATCGCGTCTCGAGAAAAAAGTGGTCGACTTGTTATACGTCACCAAGTTGGAGTATTTCAAAGGGCAGGAGATGAAGCTTGATCCGATCAACCTCGATAAGTTGGTCGAATTGCTCATCGACCGCTTCAAGCTCCGTGGTAACCTCGAGTGGACGTTGACCGGACACGCGGGCGAGATGCTCGGTGACGGGGAACAGGTTCGGGTCGCGCTCGAAAACGTGCTCGACAATGCGATTCGTTACGCCGAGTCGACGATTCAGGTCGAACTCGAACGAACGGATGCAGGAATCGACATCGTCATTAAAAACGATGGCCCGTCGGTCGATGAAAACCTTGACCTGTTCCATCAATTCTCCCGTGGGAAACAAGGCAAGTTCGGTCTCGGCTTGTTTATCGTCCAACGCATCGTGACCCTCCATGGCGGGACCGTTACCTTGGGTAATACAAACGACGGAGTTGCTGTCCAATTCCACTTCCCCCACCTGAAAGACACACAAAAATTAAAAACGGATGACAGATTTTAAAAACCAGCCTGCGAACGGCTGGTTTTTTTAGTGGGAAATGTCGCCGAGCCATTTGCATACGTTTAAGGAACTTGTTATGAATAACGTGTAAGTCATATCATACGTTTTGGAGGAAGAACAGATGACACAGTTGACGAATGATACAAGAGCGTTGGTTCCGGTATTTAATGAGTACGGTGAGGCCGAGACACTCGTCTATCAGCCTGATGGCGTGCACCGTCTGAAAGGTTCGCCGATTCACTTGCTCGAATCGGCTTGTCTCTATTATGGATCGAGTATCCAAGGGCGAATCGAAGCGGCCCGTCACGTGCTTGGTCCTCATCGAAAAACCCCTGTCGTCATGGATTGGCACGCCGATGCCGTCTTTTTCCCGACGATCGCCAAAGAGAGTCCTGATTGTGCGTGGATCAATTTTCAACATGTCACGGGCATCAAAAAGTTTGGCAACGGGACCCGGATTCAATTTCTGACCGGGGAATCGATTCAAGTCCCTGTCTCCGATCATACGGTCCAACGGCAGAAGCAGCGGTCGATTGAATTATCGTATGCGTTCCAAAAACGTTTCCATAGTAGCACATTGCATCACGTTTAAGGATTGAAAACCGATTCAAACCCCTCTATGATAAAGAAGAATAGTTCATATGTGTATTTGCACATCATCCGAAAGCGAGGGGTCAATATGTTTTTTCAGAAAATGATTGAGCGAGGAAAATTGATGATTGTATTTTTACTCGTTGCAATCGTCGTCGGGGTACTCACGTTTTTCCAGCTCCCGAAACGTGAAATCCCAGAGACTAGCGTCAATATCATTCTCATTCAGACCCCATATCCAGGGGCGACCGCTGAGACGGTCGAACGGAACGTCACGAACATCCTTGAAACCGAGTTAAGAGGGCTTGAAGGGGTGGAGAACGTATCGTCGCTGTCGGCGTCGGAGTTCTCGAATATCACCGTCGAGTATGAAGACGGATTTAATCAAGGCGAGCTGCAAGCGAACGTGAGGCAGGCAATCTCAGACGCGGCGCCTCGGTTACCTGACAACGCCTTAGCACCGACGGTCAACGATTCGATCGGTCAGCTTCCGGTCGCTTCCTATTTGTTGACGTCGAGCGACCGCGAGTCGCTTGAAGCGGTTCGAGAACAGGTCGAACGGCTAGAAGACCGTTTGTTACGAACAGATGGTGTGACCGGGTTCACGATCAAAGGGCTCCCGGAAACAGAATTCGTCGTCTCACTTGATTCCGAAGCGCTTGGGGAACGCCAACTCGCATTCCCAGACGTCTTGACGGCAATCAACGAAGAATATAAGACGACACCGCTCGGTCGCCAATCGACGGACGACGGTATTTATCAATTGGCGATCGATAACTTGACGAACGTCAACGACATGGATCAAGTCATCGTCGGTTCTGTCGACGGCGATCCCGTCCGCCTTGCCGATGTCGGTACGGTCGAAGAGACGACAAAAGCAGTCACCGACCTCGTCTCACTCGACGGCGAACCGGCAATCTCGCTCACGGTGACAATCGAGCCAGGTCAAGACATCCCGACGCTGCAACAACGCGTCGATGAAGTCGTCGCTTCTGAAGTGGGAGACTTAGACGGAGTCGAACTCGTTACTTATTACGATCAAGCGAAAGCGGTCGATGCGATCTTCTCGTCACTTACGAAAGAATTCATCATCGCCATGATCGCAGTTATCGTCGTCACGACGATTGGGTTGACGTTCACAGGGTCACTCATCGTCAGCTTGGCGATTCCGTTGTCCTTCTTGATCGCACTCATCCCGCTACGCTTCACGGGAGTCGATTTGAACCAAATCTCGATCATCGGGGCGATCATCGCGCTCGGTATTCTCGTCGATGACGCGATCGTCGTCAACGACAACATTTTGCGTCGCTACCGGAAAGGCGATACAGCCATGGTCGGTGCCGTTCGCGGAACGAAAGAAGTATGGGGATCGATCGTCACGTCGACGCTCGCCGTCGTCTTCGCGTTCTTACCGCTGACACTCTTGTCAGGCGCGAACGGGAACTTTATCCGAGCGTTACCGACAGTACTCGCCTTGTCGGTGCTCGCATCGATGGTCATCAGTTTGACGCTCGTGCCGATCGCACAGTATTGGTTGAACCGGAAGAAAGTGAAAGTGTCGAAGCGGGAGCCAGGATGGCTCGGCGGACCGCTCAACCGTCTCAGTAATTTTTATGCGGATCGGTTGCTCCCGGTCGTCGCCAAACGGCCGTGGACGTTCGGGTTGGTCGGATTTGTCATCACGACGGCACTATACGGGCTGATTCTGTTGACACCGTTCGAGTTCTTCCCGGCTGCGAACCGGCCAGAAGTCGTGACGAGCGTTACGTTCCCGGTTCAAACTGACTTAGAGGAAACAGAACGTCGCCTCCAACAGATCGAAGCCGAATTCCAACAGATTGACGGTGTTACCGAGACCGCCATTTTCGCTGGCGGTGGGCTTCCAAGCTTGTTCACCGGTGGACTCAATCAGTCGGGTGACAATGCAGGACAAGTCGTCGTCCGAGTCGACAACGAACAAATCGATGCGATTCAGTTGATTGATGAGTACACGTCGCAAATACGTGAAAACTATCCGGACGCTGAAATCTTCTTAGATACGCAGCAGCAGGGACCACCAACGTCTGCCCCGGTAGAATTCACAATGCGCGGTGAAACGATCGAAGAACTTGTCGCGGCACGTGATACGGTCAAGGCAGACCTCGAAGACATCGATGGCGCGCTCGTGCTCGATAACATTAAAGAACCGTTCCAGACACTCACGTACGAATTGAACCGCGAAGCGATGGCCGCCTCTGGAGTGACCGCGAAAGCAATTAGCGATCAGATCCGGTTAGTCACGGACGGCATCCCGATTGGTACGTTCGACGATGGTGTCGAACAACGCGATGTGAAAATCGTCGTCGATGCGGTCGCAAACCGCGAGGCGCTCGCCCTTGACGAGATTCTTATCCCGGTCGACACGGAAGCCGGTCCGCCGGTCGCACCGCTCAGTACGTTCGTCACCGAAACGACGACTGAACAGATCCAACAGATTCCGCGTGAGAACGGGGAGCGGATCGTCACGCTTCAAATCTATTCGACTGAAGGGATGGACGAAGATGCGTTTAAACAAGATGTTGAACAGATTCTCGATGACGCAAAATCAGACTTGACGAGTGATGGCATCTCGTTCGAACAGTCGGGAGCGAGCGATACGCAAAATGAGTTCTTCGTTGAACTCGCGACGTTGTTTATCGTCGTCTTGTTCTTGATTTTCTTAATCATCGCATTCCAGTTCAATTCACTTTCATTACCGCTTCTCGTCTTGTTCACGATTTACTTGGCGATTGCCGGTGCGGTCGTCGGGCTGTTCATCACGCAGACGCCGTTTAGCTTCATGGCATCGATGGGGATGGTCTCACTTGCCGGAATCGTCGTTCGAAACGCGGTCGTCTTGTTCGAATTCATCGAGCAAGGGATTCGTAGTGGAATGTCGGTCACGACGGCGGTATACGAGGCGGGACGTGCTCGGATCCGTCCGATTCTCCTGACGGCGTTGACGGCGGTCGTCGCGTTACTGCCGGTCGCGTTCGGTGAAGACCCGCTCTTCAAACCGCTCGCCATCTGTATCGTGTCGGGAATTCTGTTCTCGACCGTACTGACACTCGTCCTTGTTCCGGCCTATTACTTGATCTTGGCGAAACGTCGCCATCGGGATAAACCGTTCACGGATTGATCAGCAAACGAATCGGCGCCCGGTCCAAATTAGGACCGGGCGCCTGTTTGTTTGTCTCGTCAAGACTGATGTTTTCGTCAGATGTTGTATGGGTATAATATGAAGAGATACTTCAGCATATTGGAGGGAATATAGATGAACGATTCATACACTTGGTTAAATCGTCGTAAGATTCGTCCGGCCTATAGCGCGACCGGTGCCCGCACATGGACGAGCGAACGTGTCGTCCGGCCGGATGCCGCTCGTGGAAAGACGGTAACAGACGTCAAGCGGGTTCGCCGGCCTTACACGGATGAACATGGAAACCGCCGCTATACGACAGGACGTGTCGTCGTGACGGACGCGGCCCGCAAAGCACGGGCGAACGGTCACGGTGAGACGGCCGTTCAACTCGAATTGTCGGTTCCGACACCGTACGAACGTGTCAAAAAGATGCTTCCGACGAAGAAAATCCTCGTGCCTGCGATGGCTGGGATCGCCGTCGCCGGAGGAATCGCCGGAGTGATTTACGCGCTTCGCAAGAAAAAACGAAACAAGAAACAATAAAAAAATCGCCCGCGGGCGATTTTTTTATTTGAGTCGATCGGCAAGGATCCGCTTGAGCTGTTTCTCGCCGAGTTTCTGCATCTCTGCTTCGTTCTCTTCATCGTAGGCATCATCTGTGAAACGCCCGACAAATTCGACTTTCCCGTTTCCAAGTTCACGGAACACGAGGTTTTTACGGTCGTGATAAAAGACGACACGATATTCCCGTCCGTTCTTTTGTGTATAGTTGAACACACCTTTGATGTGGTCCATGTTCTTTTCTTCGGGTAAAGCTTCTTCCTCATCCTCTTCAAGGACTTCGGCGAGGACTGCCGTAGGTTCTACTTCTTCCGTTTCCTCTTTAGCTGAAACGGCCTCTTTTTTCTCTTCTTCTGTCATGAAAACCGACCTCCTTTGCTTACTTTCCTATCATACCCGCTTTTTTAAATGATGACTACTCAAAATGGTGCGAGCAGACGCGGATGACGTTTGACGACGACATGATCAGACGTTGAAACAACTGTCGCTTGATCGCTTCCGGTGCCTCGACCGTCTTGAGCGCTTGTTCCATGCACCCGAGCCAATGACCGGCATGTGTTTCTGAGATCGGGTGATCGCGGTGGATCATCGCCAGGTTGCCGCCGCCGTGGCGTTCTGTATACAGTTTTGGTCCCCCGAGCAGTTGCGTCAGAAATTCGAACTGATGTTGTTTTACCCGGTCTTTGTCGTCTGGAAACAGTGGCAACAGTACGGGATCAGCGTAAACGAGTTCGTAAAAAGCGTCGACGAGCTGCTGGACGCCGCGTTCGCCTCCGAATTGTTCATATGCACTCATAGTATTCCCCCTCATACGTTCAGTCTAATCGATTTTCGAAGGAATGGGATACGAGAAGGCTGTGTTTTTTTCTTGCAAGGTAGCCGGCAGGTTTCCCTCTACAAACAGCAAGCGATACGTCATAATAAAAGAAAAAGGGAAGGGGTGTTCGCCTAAATGACGGTCACTTTTCATGTCGGACGGTCGGGTAGCGGTAAGAGCGAGCGGATGATCAATCAAGTCATTCAAGAGCTGAAGCGCGATCCGAGCGGCCCGACCATCTATATGCTTGTCCCAGACCAAATGTCGTTTGAAATGGAACGGAAGATGGCGATGACAGACGGTTTAAACGGATCGACGCGGATTCAAGTGCTGTCGATGCGCCGTCTCGCATTCTTGATCATGCGCGATCACGGTGTCGCGACCGAGCAGTTTTTAGACCAGACAGGGACCCATCTTTTGTTACGGCGTGTCGTCGAGATGAACGAGGAACGGCTGACGCTGTTCCGGCGCACGATGAACCAGTACGGGTTTTACGAAGAACTGAACGAGTTGATCACGATGTTGAAACGCGGCCTCGTCGAGCCGGAGCAGTTGCTTCGCCTGAGCGAGCAAGACCAACATCGGGCCTTGAAACTACAAGACCTCTCCATCCTCTATGAGGGCTTTTTGACGATGACGGCCGGCAAAACGCTTCACGCCGAAGACTACTTCAAAGTGATGTTGCAGTTGTTACCGGAAGTCGATTTAACAGGGACTCACTTTTATGTGGACGGGTTCAACGAGTTTTCGGAACAAGAGCTCGCGGTGCTCGTCGCTTTAGCCGAGAAGGCGCCGCTGGACGTCTTGTTGACTGTCGACCCGGACTCGCTCTATCGCCCGAACCCGTTGTTCGGACCGACACAGCGGACGCTGATGCGCTTTAAAGAGCTGCTCTCAGAACGTCAACTTTCATCGACGGATGAACTGTATCATGGGGTGCATCGCTTTAAACATCCGAGTCTCGCTTATCTCGAGGCGACGTTCGGTCAAGTGACGGCAGCGCCGTATACGCGGCCGGATAACCAAGTCGCCTTGAATGCGGCCGTCGACCGGACCGTGGAAGTGGCGGCCGCTGTACGCGAGGTCACACGACTCGTCCGCGAAGACGGCTACCGCTTCCGAGACATCGTGTTCATCTCAAGGTCACTTGAAGAATATGGAGATTTGGCGTCACAAGCGCTTCAAAAAATGAACTTGCCGTTCTTCCTGGATGAACGGCAGCCGATGCTTGATCATCCGGTCGTCGAGTTGTTGAAGGCGACGATCGAAGTCGCGCTCCGCGGCTACCGGGAAGAAGCTTTATTCCGCGCGTTGAAGACTGAGCTGATCTTGCTCGACCGAGAACATCGGCGTACGTCTGTCGATCGGCTCGAGGCGTTCGTGATTGAGCGGGGCATCAAACATTATCACTGGCATGACGAGTGGCAATTAAAACGCCGGGCCGAAGATGAGGCCAAGTTGACGGGGGAAGAACTCGATATAGAGACGGCACTCAACACCTATCGTCAAACCGTCATCGAAACGTTCGATCCACTCCTCGCCGACTTGAAAGCGGCCAAGACGATGCAGGCTTACACGCACGCTATTTACGCTTTTCTAGAACGAATCGACGTCTCGTCATGCCTTGCCCATTGGCGCGAAGAAGCGCTTGAGGCATCACGCCTGATTGAAGCAAGAGAACATACACAAGTATGGGACGCCGTCCTCCATCTTCTCGAGCAACTCGAGGCGGCTGCGCCGGAAGAGACGCTCTCGACGGAACTGTTCCTGCAAATGATGGACACCGGCCTCGATAGCCTCCGCTATGCACTCGTCCCGCCGTCACTCGATCAATTGACGGTGACCGATTACGTGCGGGGGCGTTTGATTGATAAAAAAATCGTCTTTTTACTCGGTGCCAACGAAGATCAAATCCCACTCGTCGCGACGCAATCGAAACTGTTGACGGACCACGATATGGACTTCATGCATGAGAACGGTGTCCGGGCGGGGAAAGCGACCGAGCACTTGTTCGACGATGAGACGTACTACTTGTATAAAGCATTGACGGCGCCAAGTGACCGGTTGTACGTCAGTTACGCGCTCGTCGACCGGAGCGGGAAAGCGATTCAACCGGCGAGTTTCATCGCTGACGTCAAGGCGAGACTCGGTAACGGCAAGGCCGTCAAGACCCACTTCGCAGAAGCGGGAGAGCATCGCCCGACAGATCAGCTCGCCTTCATCACGAACGTGAATCAGACAGCGGCCGTGACGGCGCTCGAGTTGCAGCGGCTCAGTCGTCACTACCCGATTCAAGAGACGTGGTTCACGGTGTACAACGAACTGTTGAAGCACCCGGAAGGACGCGAGCGAATCCGACTGTTGACGAGCGCGCTGTTTTATCAAAACGTTCCCGAGCCGTTACCGGATTCGGTCGCGAAGTCCCTTTATACGAACTCGATTCGGGCGAGTGTGTCCCGCCTCGAGACGTTCCAAGCCTGCCCGTTCCGTCATTTTGCGAACTACGGCTTGCGTCTGAAAGAACGGCGGCTCTATCGGCTCGAGGCACCGGACATCGGTAACTTGTACCATCGGACGATCGAGCATATGTCTCAAACCGTCAAGATGGACGGGAAAGAATGGCGTGACGTGTCGCCCGACCAATGCGCCTCACTCGCGGAGTTGGCTGTCGAACTCGTCACACCGGAGATTCAAAATGCGATTTTGATGAGTTCGAACCGCTACGGTTACTTGAAGAAAAAGCTGACGGACGTCGTCAGTAAGACGGCCGAAGTATTGATCGAGCAGTCGAAACGTGACGGGTTCGATCCCGTCGCGTTCGAACTCGCGTTCGGGAGCGGCAACTTCCCGCCGGTGTCGTTCACGCTCAGCAACGGGGCGACGTGTGAACTTGTCGGCCGGATCGATCGGGTCGATACGGCACAAGTGCATGATCAGCTGTACGTCCGCATCGTCGATTACAAGTCGAGCAAACGGGAGATCGACTTCGCTGAGATTTATTATGGTTTGGCGATGCAGATGCTCATCTATTTGAAAGTGTTGATCGAGCAGGCAGATGCTTGGGCGAAAGGTTCCGTGGCACCTGCAGCCGCGCTTTATTTCCACGTCCACCGACCGCTCGTCACGCCGGCCGAGACAGATGCCGAAACCGAGCGGAAAGTGCTCGAGTCGTATCAGATGCAAGGGTTGCTCGTCGACGATCCAGCCATCCTTGAGGTGATGGATAAGACGGCGAGAGGGGATCAGAAAAAGTCGATCGTCATTCCGGTCAAATATAAGAAAGACGGGACGCTCGATGCGAACACGACGAAAAAAGTCGTCTCACCTCCTCAGCTCGAGCAGTTGATGGACCATGCGCTCGACCTTGCCGAGACGAGTGTGGAGGCGATGTATGATGGGAAAATCGGTGTCGAGCCTTATGAATATAAAGAGCGGCGTCCGTGCCAGACGTGTCCGTATCAAAGTGTCTGTCATTTTGACGAGGCGCTCGCCAACGAGCCCCGTCAGCTGAAAAAGTTAGATAAAGAAGAAGTTTTGTTTAAATTAGGAGGTGACGCCGATGAAGTGGACGAGTGATCAACAAGCAGCCATCGACGCACGGGGGTCTCATGTACTCGTCTCGGCGGCAGCCGGTTCAGGGAAGACGGCCGTGCTCGTCGAACGGCTCGCCAGCCGTTTGCTCGATGAAGCGGACGAGTTGACGGCGGACCGTATGCTCGTCGTGACGTTCACGAACGCCGCAGCGGCCGAGATGAAACGACGGATCGCCAAAGCGCTCGATCAGGCGCTGCGGGAACATCCGGAAAACGACTATATACGAAAACAACGGCAAATGCTGAACCGGGCCCTCATCACGACGATTCATTCATTCTGTTTAGAAGTCATTCGTGAGAATTACTACTTGCTCGACCTCGATCCGGCCTTCAAGATCGCCGAGGAGCGGGACTTGGTGCTCTTGCAAGACGATGTGCTCGAAGACGTGCTCGAGGCAGAGTATGGCAAACAAGACAATGCCTTCTTCGCGCTCGTCGATGCCTATACGTCTGACCGTGGTGACAGTGAAATCGAAGAGCTGATCCTAGGTTTGTATCAATACGCGCGAACCCTTCCGGATCCGGAAGCGTATTTAGATGAGCTGGTCTCCCTTTATCAGTTTGAAGGCGACCCTGACGAGGAACGGTTGCTCGTCGAGTTCGGGCAGTTGCTCTGGGTCGATATTGAAAAGGCACTTCGTCAACTCCGGCGTGTAGCGATCGAACTCCGGCTTGCCGGTTACGAGGCGCAATCGGAAAATGTGTCCAAAGCGATTTTCCCGTTCCAAAACATCGACGAAGACACGCTCAAATGGAGCGAACTCGAGACGGCGTCCCGAGCGGTTAAATTCGGGACGATGAAATCGGTCCAGAAAAAAGACGAGCATCACATCTATCACACGGTGTTGAAGCCGGCCTATGACCAAGCGAAAAAACGGCTTGTCGATGCGGTCGGTCAAGCGAGTGTCAGCGGAGCTGATCATTTAGACGTCTTGCTGTCACAGCGCCCGCTCGTCGAGACGCTCGTACGCACCGTCCGAACGTTCGGGGCCGCTTACGAGCAAGCCAAGCGGGACCGCGCCTTCGTCGACTTCAGTGATCTCGAGCATTACGCGCTCGCCATACTACGGGACGGGGACGCCCCGTCCTCGGTCGCGTCGCTCTACAAACAGCGATTCGCCGAAGTGTTGGTCGATGAGTATCAAGATACGAACGAGATCCAAGAGACGATCATCGGCCTCGTCAGCAATGAGAGTGAACAGCTCGGCAACTTGTTCATGGTCGGGGACATCAAGCAATCGATCTACCGGTTCCGGCACGCCGAGCCGAGATTGTTCATCGAGAAAGCGACGCGGTTCAAACAAGCCGGGTCGGGGCAACGGATCGACTTGTCTCAAAACTTTAGAAGTCGCTCCGAAGTGCTGCACGGAATCAATGACCTATTCATTCAGTTGATGGACGAAGAAGTGAGTGAGATCGAGTACGACGAGGCGGCACGTCTCGTACCGGGTCGGGCGTATGAAGAGCTCGAGGCAAGTCCTGAACTTTTGATCGTCAACGGAGAAAGCCGGGACTTGTCGAAACAGGAGCTTGAAGGCCGTGCCATCGCCACACGTATATTAGAGCTCGTCTCTGGGGATGAGCCGTTCAAAGTGACGGACGAGGCGACCGGATTGCTTCGTTCCTGTGAGTACCGGGACATCGTCATCTTGGTCCGTTCGAAAAAAGAGCGGGTCGAGCAGCTGATGGATATTTTGACACAGTATAATATCCCGGCTTATACCGATTCGGACGGCGGCTATTTCCAAGCGACGGAAATTCGAATGATGTTGTCGCTCTTGAAGTTGATCGACAACCCGCTCCAAGACATCCCGCTCGCCGGGGCGCTCCGGTCACCGATGTTTGGTTTCACCGATCAAGAGCTGGCCAAGATTCGCTTAGAGTCGGAAGCGTCGTTTTTCGATGCACTCAAGGCGAAAGCAGACGATGACGACGAGCTTGGATTGAAATGTGGAGACGTGCTCGATCAGTTGTCGGAATGGCGTACGTTCGCCCGCAACCACAGCTTGTCGGAGTTGATTCAGCAAGTATTCAACGACACCGGGTTTTATGATTTTGCCGGCGGACTGCCGGGCGGGAAAGGGCGTCAAGAGAACTTGAAGGCGCTCTATGACCGGTCCCTCTCCTATGAACGGAGCGGCTACCGTGGGTTGTATCGCTTCTTGCGGGTCATGGACCGTCTCCAAGATAACGGCGAAGATCTATCGGAAGCACGTTCACTCGGAGAAGAAGAGAACGTCGTCCGCATCATGACGGTCCATAAATCGAAGGGGCTCGAGTTTCCGGTGACGATCGTCGCCCAACTCGGCAAACAGTTCAATAAACGTGATCAAATGCAACGTGTCATCTTCCATAAACGATACGGCATCTCCCTCGATGCGATCGATGTCGTCACACGGACGAGAACCGAGACGTTCGTGAAAGAGATGATCCGTCGGGATCTCGATGCGACGATGAAAGCCGAAGAGATGCGCGTCTTGTACGTCGCGCTGACCCGGGCGAAAGAGAAATTGATCTTAGTCGGTACGGTCGCAGAACCGGTTAAACAGATCAACCAATGGCTGCAGGTCGAAGCGACGGGTGAGACGTTATCCGCTGACGCACGACGCGAGGCGAAGACGTATCTGGACTGGGTCGCGCCGGCGCTCCTCAAACTAGAAGGCGCCGTACCGTTCATCGAGGAGATGGGCTTACCGGTCTTTTCGCCGATACGGGAAGCGACGAACTGGACGTATCGCATCATCGGACAAGACGATTTGGCGGAAGTGGCCACACTCCAAGCGATGATGGCCCAGCTTCATCATGTGCAACAGTTCGAGGCGATTGATTTTCCGGTCAAAGACGAAGAAGCGACGATTCAAGTCGTCAATCGAGCCTTTTCGTACAGTTATCCGGCCCAAGCCGCGACCGAGACGGCAGCGAAACAGACCGTGACGGAATTGAAACGAGCGATGCAACTCGAGCAAGCGGCGTTCGAAGACACGTTCCGCCCGAGCGATACCCCGTATCGGGAGCCGAAATGGAAGCAGACGAAGCAGACAGGTGCCGAGCGCGGGACGACGCTCCATCTCATTTTCCAATTGTTTGAGCCGACTGAACCGCTCGACATACAAATCGACCGATGGGAAAATAATGGGATGCTCGGTCCGATCGAGGCGGAGACGGCACGGCTGGCGCTGCCTGAAATCGAGTCGTTCTTCAACTCGGAGATCGGTCGGGCGCTGTCTGAAGCG
The DNA here is from genome assembly GCF_004337045.1 of Exiguobacterium sp. SH5S4. Lineage (NCBI taxonomy): Bacteria > Bacillati > Bacillota > Bacilli > Caryophanales > Exiguobacterium > Exiguobacterium sp. SH5S4. The sequence continues at coordinate 9,098 of NZ_SJUQ01000016.1, read as the reverse complement.
CTACAAGCCGGACGAGGATGGCGCGAGCTGCCGTTCACGTATACGGTGCCCGCGGAGCGAGTGAATCCGACGGCGACGTTCACGGACGAGCACGTGTTGATTCAAGGGATCATCGATTGCCTGTTCTTCGATGGTGAGACGTACGTCCTACTCGACTATAAATCGGACTCGGTCTTGTTCACGAGTGCATCGCGAGAAGAGGCAAGACAGTTGCTTCGTGACCGCTACACTGTTCAGCTGTCGCTCTATCGCGAAGCGATCGAGTCGATTTGGAATATCCAAGTCGGGACGACGGTCATTTATTCTTTGGAATTGCAGGAAACTGTTGTACTATAATGTAGACGATATGATTGTAAAGGTGTACGGTTATAAACCGTGCATCTTTTATTTTTGTGATTACAAAATAGATTAGGTAAAATAATGAAATGAGATAATAATGGAGGAAACGTCATGGTGAAAATTCTACTAGCAGAAGATGAAGAAGTATTGCGCATGCTCGTATTAGATACGTTAGAAGACGAAGGATATGACATTGATGAAGCGCCAGACGGTCTTGAAGCCTATCGGCTGATCGAACAGAACGAGTACGACCTCGTGATTGTCGACCATATGATGCCAGGAATGACAGGTCTTGAAGTCATTGAGAAAGTGAGGAAGTTGCCGGGACGTCAACATACGAAAGTGATGATGTTGACGGCGAAGAGCCAACAATCTGACCGTGATTGCGCGAATGAGATTGGGGTCGATTATTTCATTTCGAAGCCGTTTAGTCCGCTTGAACTTGTGAAGATCATAGGAGGCATCGTTAAGTGAATAAATGGTTTAAACAAAAACTCGGACGTGACATCACGACCGTCCTGTATTCGTTCCTCGCGCTCGCGCTCGTCGGATCGATGATCATGTACGTGCAGATGGAAACCCGGGTCAGAGAGAACGAAGCCCGTCTCCAACAAGTCGATGAACGAATCAACCGATTGAATACGTTTTGGGACGAATGGCAGAGCGCGCAGTATGACTCACGAGGCTACTTGCTGTTTGGTGATGTGGAAGCGCTCGAGCGAGCCCAAAGTAAAGAAAATGAGTTCCAACAAGAAATCAACTGGTTCAAGGCCGCTGTCGAATCAAAACAAGGTGAGATTTTCGCAGCCGATTTACAAGCCTTTCACGATTTTTACTTCAATGTGATCATGCCGGTCACGGCGGAATATGGTCAACTGCGAGCGTCCGGGGAAATCACCGAGAGCACGATTGATCCTGAAACCATATTGACGTTGCCGACAGCCGAACGATTGATTGAGCAAGGCGTCGTACCGTACGATCCGGAACGCGGTATCGATACGCTCGCTCCGATCCAACAGATCGAATCGTCACTCATGGACTACAAGGCGTTGATGAACAGTGAGAAAAACAGAGTGTACGCCGACTGGAAAGTGAACAATGATGTTTTACAGTTCTTATGGATTGCGAGTATCTTCTCGTTCGCGGCGTTGATTTTACTATTCGTCCAACCGTTCTTGCGTCGTCAAACCCGTCTGATCTCTCGCCTGTCGGTCGCATCTGACCGCTTACTGAAAGGTGAGATCGTCGACTTGAGCGATCAAATGGAGCGCGAAGACGAGATCGGGACGATGTCCCGTTCGTTCAACAAGATGGCGGAGACGCTCCGTGAAAATGAACGTCACTTGATTGAGAAGAACCATGAGTTGCAGGCACAACAAGAAGAATTGATCGCCCAGCAAGAAGAGCTGCAAGCGCAGCAACAAGAGCTTGAAGAGATCTTGGAACAGACGCAACAGAACGAACAGCACTTGGCGTACCGAAACGAATTGACCGAGACGCTCGCGGCTCGCGATTCGTTGACGGCTTACCCGGAAATCATCGAGAAACTTGTCGCCATCACCGACTCAGAAGTCGGGGCGCTCGTCTTCCTCGATGCGACAGGCTCGTTCTCTATCACGAGCCACGGGCTGAACGAGACGTTGTCGCGTAAATTGCTCGATAGCGAGAACTCCGTGTTGACGCGGGCGATGACGTTGCGGACGACAGTCCATTCGTCGAAACAAGTCGCAAGCGACCATCCGCTGCCGTATCCGTACTACATGTACGAGACGGCCGTACCGGTCCACGACCCGACGGATGATTCAATCATCGCCTTCATCTATCTCGTCCGTTACAAAGACCGCTTCACGCAGACGCAAATGGGCGATATCATGTCGTTCGCACGTCAGCTGTCATTGTCGTTGCTTCGGATGCGTCTATTTGAAGAGATGACCCGTGAAAAAGGCAAGACCGAACGGATTCTCGATTCAATCCGTGAAGCTGTCATTTACGTCGAACATTCGACCGATGACGTGTTCGTCAACCGACCGCTTTACGAGATGTTCCCAGAGCTCGATGCGATCACATCGCGTCAGCTCGCAGAACTGTCTTGGAACGAGTGGCGGGAGACGATCGCGACGACGGTCGACCAAGACGATGACTTCATGACGTATACAGACCGTCTGTTCACAGACGACTTCCCGCACGACAGTGTCAGCTTCTCGATCCGTAAAGGGGAGATGAACTTACAGATGTATGCCGAGCGGATCGTCGTCGGCGGATTGTCGAAAGGGACGCTGCTCGTCTTCCGTGATATTACGAGTGAGACCGAGGCTGAGCGCTTGAAGAGCGAGTTCATCTCGACGATCTCGCATGAGTTGCGGACACCGTTGTCTTCGATTTATGGGTTCACCGAGCTCATGGTCAAGAAACAGTTGCCGAACGAGAAACAGGCGAAATATTTGCAGACAATCCACGCTGAGACGGAGCGGTTGACGCATCTCGTCAACGACTTCCTCGACGTACAGCGCATGGAATCAGGTAGCCAAATGTATGACCGGGAACAGCTCGATATCGAGCCGGTCATCCATGACATGATGACGTTCTACGAAGCGTCGTCATTGAAACACCAGTTCGAGCTTGTCACGGTCGACGACCGACCGTACGAACTGTTCGCAGACTGTCAGAAGTTCAAACAGCTGATGAGCAACTTGCTCTCGAACGCCGTGAAGTACTCACCGCGTGGCGGGAAGATCACGGTCGAGCTCGCCCATCACGACCAATCGATCTCGATTAAAGTGAAGGATCAAGGGATCGGCATTCCGAGCGACGCCCTCGATCGTCTGTTCGATAAGTTCTATCGGGTCGACAACTCAGATAGTCGTGAAATCGGCGGCACGGGACTGGGTCTCCCGATCTGCCAAGAAATCGTGCGCGGTCACGCCGGTCAGATCCATGTCGAGTCCGTCCAACATAAAGGCTCGACGTTCACCGTTGTGATTCCGAGCTTCGAACACGCTATTCGGGAAGAAGAACAAACGACGGCTTGATCAAAACAAGAGGAGGAGACGTGCCGTTCAATCGTGACCGGCACGTCTTTTTTTGTGGTGTAAATGCGGGCTTGACCGAAAAGTGGCTTGTTCGTGTACAATAGTAGTTGTACATAATCAAAAGGGGGATTTTTGAATGCCATTGACAGCATTTCTACACACGCACGTGACGAGTTGGATTTTACTACTCGTCTTGTTCGCTGTCGCCTATATCGGCTACAAGAACGGAAATAAGAGCGGCAAGATCGCGCATATGGCGTTTCGCCTCATGTTGCTCATCGCGTTCGGTACAGGACTTTATTTGTACTTGCAACTGAACGGAGGCGGCATGTTCTACCACGTGAAAATCACAATCGGATTACTCGCACTCATCTTCGGTGAGATGACGCTCATTCGTTTGAAAAAAAGAAAACCATCGGGCGCTATGTTTGGCGGCTTCGTGGCACTGTCACTCGTGACGATCTTTATCGGTTACGCGTTGCCGTACGGTCAGTCGTTCTTCAGCAACTTTATTTGAGTCACATCCCACTTCACACATCGGAGTGGGATTTTTTTGTTTGTCCGCAAATTATTAGGGGAAAATAAAAAAATCAGGAATAACGATGATGAGGTGAAACGATGGATCAACAAACGAATGAATGGTCGCGTGTATTACATGCGCGTAGATGGATGAAGCAAACTGAATCGTTCTTGCCGTTATGGCACGGCTACATCGGCTACAAATACGGATTGTTCGATGCGCTTCAAGGCGGGGCGAGCTTCGCTGAAATGACGCTGCGCTTGAAGCAGCCGCTCACGAAACTCGCACTCGAGCGTTGGTTAGAAGTCGGGGTCGCCGTGCGCCACTTGAAGAAGAAAGGATGGCGCTATTTTCCAACGCGTAGCTTGAGGTATCAGCTCTCGCTCAAAGACGAACGCAGCATCGGATTCATGCTTCAAGAGATGATGGAACTTCATATCCCGGCACTCATCGCCTACCCAGACTTTTTAGAGTCCGGCAAACAGAAGACGTTCGACGGTGCGACACACGGGAAAGTCGTCGCTCAAACGTCGACGCTCGTCGAAACGGTCGCTTTTCCGGTCGTCCAACAGCTGCTCCGCCAAGCGGACGTCAAGACGATGCTTGATATCGGATGCGGCCACGGGGGCTATTTGCGGAAACTCCACGGTCTTGAGCCGGATTGGAAGTTGACCGGGATCGACCTCGAACAAAAAGTGATCGAAGAGGCACGTGAGCAAGATGAGACGGGTGAGATTCGTTACGAAGTGGCCGATTTCATGGAATGGGATCACGACGAGCGGTTCGATGTCGTCATGATGAACAATATGCTTTACTATTTCTCGCCCGAGCAGCGGATTGGACTGTTAGAGCGGATGCTCAGCAATCTTGATACGGCAGGTGTCGCCGTCCTCGTCACACCGCTCGCGGAGTCACCGCTAGGCGCCCGCTTCGCTTCGGCGTTCAACGCGTTTATGACGCTCCACGATAACCTCCATCCGCTCCCGACGACTCGTCAGTTGCGCCGGCAATTGGAACAGGTCGGCTTCGAGAAAGTACGTTTCGTCCCGTTTATTCCGGAAGGATCTTGGTATATCGTCATCGCCGAACGTGGAGATTGAAACGTCTAGCGTACAGCGAACCGATTCAGATTTGAACTTGTGTTCAGTCATTTCTATAATAGAATAGAAGTATAAGAGACTTTTCACATAGGGAGTTGTTCAACGTGTCGGAAAAAAGAGTCGCAGTGATCGGTGCCGGGCCAGGTGGGCTTGCTGCCGCAATGATCTTGTCGAGCCGTGGTGTGGATGTAACTGTATTTGAAAAACAACCGTTTGTCGGTGGACGGACGTCACGTCTGCAAGTCGGGGAGTTCGCGTTCGATCGTGGCCCGACTTTTTTGAATATGCCGTATATTCTTGAAGAGATGTTCGAGGAGACGGGACGGGATTTGGCTGATTATGTCGATATGAAGCGATTAGAACCGATGTACGATCTTTACTTTGATCGCGGACAAAGCGTGCTATCGATGACGACCGACCGCGACCAGATGCGTCAATCGATTGAAGAGATGTTCCCCGGCAACGGCGAAGGATACGACCGATTCATGGCAGACCAGGCGGTCAAACTATCGAAGCTCATGCCGGTGCTCCAGACCGCCCATGATAAGCTGACGGATTACGTGTCGACACGCGTCTTGAAGGCGTTGCCGTTCCTCTCGATCGGAAAATCGCTATACGACGTGCTGTCTGAATACTTTACGAGTGAAGAACTCAAATACTCGTTCACGTTCCAAGCGAAGTACCTCGGGATGTCGGCTTGGGACTGTCCGGGTGGGTTCTCGATCTTGTCGTATATGGAACATGCTTACGGCGTCCATCATCCGATCGGCGGGGTGAACCAACTCTGTTCGGCGATGGCCCGTGTCATCGAGGAGGAAGGCGGGACGATCCGGTTAGGTGAAGCAGTCGACCGTCTATTGCTCGACGGGAAACGTGTCAACGGACTCGTGGCGAACAACGTCCATTACGCGTTTGACGAAGTCATCGTAGGGGCGGATTTTGCCCATGCGATGACGACGCTCGTACCGAGCGATACGCTAACGCGCTGGAGTCCGAAACAGTTGAAGAAGAAGCGCTATTCTTGCTCGACGTTCATGCTCTACCTCGGACTTGATCGCGTCTACGATGAGGTCGGCCACCATTCGATTCACTTTGCGGATGATTATGAGCGCAACGTCAAAGAAATGACGCAAGACTTGAAGCTGAGCGAGGATTTCTCGTTCTACGTTCAAAACGCGTCACGGATCGACCCGACGCTCGCGCCAGCCGGCAAGTCGTCGCTCTACGTGCTCGTACCGGTGCCGAACAATCTGTCAAACCTTCCTTGGGACACGCTCGAGGAAAAGATGACCGAACTCGTCTTGGACGCACTCGAGACACGTTCGCCTTACCGGAACGTCCGCGACCATATCGAAGTGATGCAGGCGCTCACCCCGAACGATTGGGAAGCGTTTGGGGTCTATGAAGGGGCAACGTTCAACCTTGGACATAACTTGTCGCAAATGATGTACTTCCGTCCGCACAATCAGTTCGAAGAGCTCGACCATGTCTGGCTCGTCGGCGGTGGGACGCATCCAGGCAGCGGACTGCCGACGATTTTTGAATCGGCACGAATCACGGCCAACTTGCTTCGGGACCGGGCGGGTGTCGGACGATGAACATCAGTTTCGTTGGTGCCGGTATCGGGTCGCTTTACGCCGCCTTGCTATGGACTCATAAGCATCCATCGACCCAAGTGACGATTTATGAGAAAGAGGACCGGGTCGGTGGGCGGCTCAACTATGTCGAGTTCGAGAACGGTGCTCGCATCGATGAAGGACCGACAATCGTCTTGTTGCCGAGCAAGCTGAAGAGCCAACTGCAAGAAGCTGGGTTTCCCGAACAGGAACTCGAACTGCTCGAAGTCGATCCGCTCTATCGCCTCCGTTACGAAGATGGGACGACGTTTCACAAATATCACGACATCGATCGTCAAGCCGAAGAGATTGAACGATTTTTCGGCGAAGGTGAATCGTTCCGTCGTTACATGGGACAAAAGCGCGAGGAATACAAAATCGGTTTTGACACGTTTTTAAACCGTGGCTATAAAGGCAAGACCGACTTGTTCGAGCCGAGACTGCTCATGTTGCTCATGCGCCTGAAAGCGTATGAATCGGCTCATGAGAACATGAAGCGGTTCTTTAAAGATGAGCGGCTCCGGGTCGCCTATAGTCTGCAGACGCTCTACATCGGCGGCAACCCTTATGAGACGCCGTCCCTGTACGGCTTGATCCCATATCGCGAGCAAGAAGAAGGAATCTGGTACGTACGAGGAGGATATTTCTCGCTTGCGACGAAGTTAGAACAAGAGCTGAAGAAGCGGGGCGTCACGTTCAAGCTGAACACGCCGGTAGAACGCGTCCGCGTCCAAGACGGCCGTGCCAACGCCGTCGTCGTCGATGGCGTCCCTCATCCGTATGATGCGGTCGTCGTCAATGGAGACTTCCCGCTCATGGAACGTCTAATTGATGGAATCAAGCCGAAAGCGTACGAACCGTCGAGCGGCACGCTGCTCCTCTATTTCACGGTGGACGGCGAGATCGAACTCCCGGTGCATCAGTTCGATTTGCCGAACGATTTTGCCGGGTCGATGCGCACGATCTTTGAAGATGGTAAACTGAGCAAGTATCCTGCGATGTATACGTTCAATCCGTCGCTCATCGATTCGACGCTCGCACCAGTTGGGACGAGTGTGCTTTATGTCCTTGTGCCGGTACCGCGCAAGTTAGAGCGACAAGATTTTGAACAGAGCGGGGCAATTGAACGTCTCGTGTCCCGGATCGAAGGGATGGTCCCTAAATTTAGAGACCGTGTCATCGAGATGAAAGTCCGGACACCGATGGACGCGGAACGGTTCGGGTTGTTCGAAGGCGGGAGTTTTGGGATTGCCCCGAAACTTTCACAGTCGGCAGCATTCAAGCCGCAAGCCCGTCCATACGCCCAAATCGAGCGGCTCTATGCCGTCGGTGCCTCCGTACATCCATGCGGTGGTGTCCCGATCGTGATGATCGGCTCACAGTTGTTAGTGAAAAGAATGGAAGAAGAAATGGGGGCATTGTACCATGACGAGGCAAGAAGCGTATCGTCAATGTGAAGAAGTGATGAAGAAAGGCTCACTCACGTTTTATCGGGCCTTCTCCCTGCTTTCAAAACCGGACCGCCAGGCTGTCGCCGCGGTCTATACGTTTTGCCGGACGTTAGACGATGCGGTCGACGAGTCAGCGTATCCTGAGGAAAGTTTGACCGCATTTCTGGCGGAGTTCGACCGCTTTTTAGCCGGCAACGACCCAGACGGCGCTCTTTGGATTGCTTTACGCGACGTTTGGCAGCGCTATGACATGGACGTCGAACCGTTCTTCGAGTTAGCGGAAGGCATGAAGTGGGATTTACATAAGACACGTTACACGACACTTGAAGAGACGGAGCAGTACGGCTATTATGCGGCCAGCACGGTCGGTTTGATGTTGTTACCAATCCTTGTCCCGGACGCGAACATGGAAGCGCGGCAACAACTGAAGCAAGGCGCGATCGACCTCGGCATCGCTATGCAGTTGACGAACATCCTTCGCGACGTCGGTGAGGACTTGGACCGGGACCGGATTTATGTACCGCGTACGCTCTTAGCGCAGCACGCGATGTCAGAGACCGATCTGTTTGAACGGAAAGTGACACCTCAGTTCGTTGAAGTGTGGGAGACGATGGCCAACCGGGCGGAAATGCTATACCGCAGTGCCCGTGAGACGCATCACTTGTATCCGGCGACGAGTCGAAAGCCGGTCCAAGCCGCGGCGCTCCTCTACGAAGGTATATTAGATGCGGCCCGAAGTAACGACCATGATGTCTTTACGAAGCGCGCTTACGTATCGACACTTCAAAAAGGAAAGCTGTTAGCGAGACTTTGAAAAAGACCCGATTGCGAGAGGAGGGCACTGAAAAACCTCCGCTCTATCCGAGCGTGAACAGAAAAAAGGGCGATTGGACCGACTCAAGTCGGGACAATCGCTCTTTTTCCTTGCCCTTATCCTGTTTTTTCTTTTGAGAGGGTGATGATCCGCTTCAGGTTTACCGCGATGATCGCCATCACGCTCTGTAACGTCATGCCTTTCAGGTCTGACGTTTTGTTTCGCGCCA